>JAUNTE010000131.1 GCA_030538855.1 Oscillospiraceae bacterium | reverse complement strand
GGGTGACGAATATCCCTGAAAAAGAGATACGCACCCGAGTGCCGTTTGTGCTCAATCTGGTGGGGCTTGCCGGTAAAGCGGCCAGTTATCCGCCCGAGATGAGCGGCGGCGAGCAGCAGAGGGTGGCGCTGGCCCGCGCGATGGTGCATTCACCCCCGCTGATCATTGCGGACGAGCCGACGGGAAATATCGACCCTGAGCTCTCGGTAGAGATCATGGAGCTGCTGGCGGCCATCAACAGCGTGGGCATCACGGTGGTGGTGGTGACGCATGAGCACGACCTGGCGGCCCGTTTCAATAAACGCATTATCCAGATCGAAAACGGCCATGTGGTGGCCGACTCTAAAAACGGAGACAAAATTTTACCTACGCCCGAGGATTGGCAGGCGCCTGCGCCTGCCCAAGCGCAAGAGGAGGTGATGGTATGACCTTCTCAAGTTTTTGGTATCTGGCCAAACAGGGCCTGAAAAGCATGGTGGCCAACCGCATGATGACCATTGCCAGCATCGGTATTTTGACGGCGTGTCTGTTCGTCACCGGCGCGGCCACGCTGCTCAGTTTGAATATCAATCAATATGCCGATTATCTGGTGGGCACCAGTGAGACGGTGGTATACCTGTGGGATACGAAGGAACAGGAGGCTGCCGAGAAAGCGCTGGCCGCGGGGCTTGAACTGCCCGCTGCCGAAACCGAGACGCCCTATGACCCTGAAGCGGTAAAAAGCCGGCTGTTACAGATAGGCAATATACAAAGCTATGTTTTTGTCACCAAAGAAGAGGCTTTAAAAGAAACTTACAGCATGGTTGGCGAAGAGTACGCGGGCCTTTTGAGCGATTATCAAAGCGGAGAACGCGCCAACCCCATACCCGCCAGCTTTCGTATCAAAGTAAAAGACCTGCGCCAGGTGCAGGAGACCGCCGCGCAGCTGCGGGCCATTGAAGGCGTGCAGAAGGTGGACAGCCCTAACGAGCTGGCGGTGGCGCTGATTAACGTGAAGGACGGCGTCAATTACGCCGGATGGGGGCTGGTGGCCATTTTGGGCGTGGTGGGCCTTGTCATTATTGCAAACACCATCCGCCTGACGGTATTTGCCCGCCATAAAGAGATCAACATCATGAAATTTGTGGGCGCGACCAATACCTTTATCCGTATGCCGTTTTTCATCGAGGGCATCGCGGTGGGGCTGGTCTCGGCGCTGTTGGCGTTTGCACTTCTATCGGGCGGGTACGCCCTTTTGATGAACGCCCTGACAGAGCAGATGGCCGGGGGCAGCTGGATGTCCAGCCTGATCGGCTGCATGATCCCCTATAAAGCGGTGTGGGCGCCGATGCTGGGCTGGTTTTGCCTTGCGGGCGCGGGCATGGGCGGCCTTGGCAGCGCCTTTTCCATCCGCAGGCATCTCAAGGTTTGAGCCTTGTCTTTGCAAAGGAGGACAATATGAAAAAACATCGTTATTTCCCGATGCTTTTCGGCATTTTTCTTTTATGCGCGGCCATCGTGGCGCTGCCGCTTTTTTCAGCGGGGGCGCAGACGGCGCAGGAGAAAATGGCCGAGGCGCAAAAGAAGATCCAGGAGTACGACAAACAGCTGGCAGAGCTGAAGGAAAACGAAAAAGAGACCGCCAAGGCCAAGCAGCTGCTTGACCAGCAGGCGGCCGTCATCCATGAAAAGATCGAGCTTTTGAAGGTGGACATCGCCAATCAAGAGGCGGCCATCATTGAAAAACAGGCCGAGCACGATCAGAAGGTCATCAAGATCAATAAAGAGCAGTCGCTTTTAGACAGCCGTTTGACCGCTTTATACATGTCGCGCAACACCGGCCTTTTGGGGCCGATGCTGGGCGCCACCAGCTATACCGACGCCATGGTCATCGCAGACAGCATGCAGCGCATTGCCAACGCCGACACCCAGTTTTTAGATGAACTGGCGCGTCAGAAGGCTGAGATCGAAGAAGAACAAAGAGTGCTGGATGAACAGATGGCGCAATTGCAGGCCACCAAAGACGAGCTGGAGGCCACCCAGCAAAAACTGGCCTGGAACATCCAGCAGAAGAAGAAAGACCTGACCGACATCGCCGCCATGCAGGAGGCCACGCAGGAGGAACGCGACAAAGCCTGGGAGGCCTATCAGGCGGCCATCAAAGAGGCCGAGGCCGAGTTCAACAAAAACAACGGCATGATGGGCGGAGAATTTGTCAGCGGAAAATTCATCTGGCCTCTGCCGGGATATAATTCCTCCGGCAACATCACCAGCGGCTACGGCTACCGCAGCTTCCCGCTGGGAGGGTCTATCTATTCTGATTTTCACACCGGTATCGACATCAGCGGCGGCGGGGTGTACGGCGCGCCCATTGTGGCGGCGGCTGACGGCTACGTCACCGCGGCGGTATACGGCAGCACCGGCTACGGCATCCGCGTCTATGTTGACCACGGCGGCGGCTACGTCACCCGTTACGCCCATTGCTCGGCCCTGTATGTGGGCGAGGGCGATTACGTCTCAGCCGGGCAGACCATCGCGGCGGTGGGTTCTACCGGGTTTTCGACCGGCGCGCACCTGCATTTTGAGATCCGTGTCAACGGCAGCCATACCAACCCTCTCGCCTATTTTTAAATAAAGGGACAATAAATCCTATTACAAAAAAGGAAGTATCCGCATGAAAAAAACATGGGTGCGCGCAATGGGCCTTATTTTGGCCCTGCTGATGATCGGCACAGCGCTGCTGCCGCTTTTTCTTGGCAATTGACCCATCCCCGAAAAACACAGAAGGGAAACAGGACGTATGAATAAAAAAGTACCACTCAGCCTGGTCGTCGCCATCGTATTGGTGGCGATGACGATCACCTTTTCCATCACCATGGTAGAGGCGCAGCGTCTTTTTGACCAAAACGTCTCATCGGTACAGGAAAAGTCGGCCATGTATGACAAGCTGGCAAAACTGGATACCACCGTGCGGGATCATTATTATCAGGAGATAGACGACAAGATCTTATACGACGCCATGGCGGAGGGCTATTTAAAGGGCCTGCCCGATTCAAACAACCGTTACTATACCGACGCGCAGTATAAATTTTTGCAGGCAAAGCTTGAGGGCCGTAGCATGAGCGTTGGCGTTGAGGTGATCAAAGATGCATCGTCCGGCTATATGCGGGTGGTGAAGGTGTACGATGCCAGCCCCGCCATGGAAATGGGCATCGTAAAGGGCGATTATATCAGTAAGATCGGCGATTCATCGGTGACCGGGTATTCGGCTGAGAGGGTGCGTACCACCCTGCAGGGCGACGAGGGGACAACGGTGACGCTGACGGTAATCAGCACCGACGGCGTTGCCACGCAGGAACGGGATATTACCCTCACCCGGCGTAGCTTTACCATCCCTTCTGTAGAGAGCCAGCTGGTGCGGCAGACGGCATATATCAAGCTGATCGATTTTAACGGACGCACCTACAACGAGTTTTACACACAGTATCAGCAGTTGATAGCCGAGGGCGCGAAAGCGCTGATTTTAGATGTGAGGGACAACACCAGCACCGACCTGGACAGCGTGTGCAATGTGCTGGATCTGCTGCTGCCCTCGGGTACCCTGCTTTCAGGCGAGTATAAGGGCGGAGAACTGAAGACCCTGTACACATCGGACGACGTGGCCGCAAACCTGCCTATCGTGGTGCTGACGAACGAGACTACGGCTTTTGGGGCAGAGCTTTTCGCGGCCGATTTGCAGGGGTACGGAGCAGCCAAGTTGGTAGGCGTTAAAACCGCGGGGCAGGGCACCATACAGGAGATTTACCCCCAGCAGGACGGCAGCGCCCTTCAAATTACGGTTGCCACCATGATACCCGGCCCGGGCAACAACGGAAATATCTTTGATAAAATAGGGGTGACGCCTGATTTTGAGGTGACGCTGACTGACGAGCAAAAGCAGAATTTTTACAACCTCACCATTGTGGACGACGGCCAGATCCAGCAGGCGATCAAAGTGGCCGAAAGCCTGATACGCGGCAGCGGAGAGAGCGTTTCAGACAGTACCGTGGACAGCGAAGCACAGCCGCCTGAGGATGGTTCCGCGCAGCCCTGACCCCTTTTAAACATCCCACGGTTTTTGAGCCGGCACAGGTGCAGGATGACTTAGAGTACACCCTGTACTTTTATAAAATCAAGTGAGAGAGCCGGTGACGATTATGCCGTTGTCACCGGCCCTTTTATATTATTTTGCCGAGAAAAGCGGCCGCGCGGCATACCGCGCAAAACAATAAAATGTGCTGAAAAATACAGTGAGATGTATCATAAGATAAAAATGGCCGGCAGGGGCCGATAGTGCCACCAGGTGGAAAAAGAATGAAAAGCATGATATAATGAGGATCATCGTAAAAGAAAGGACGTTATAAAATGATTTTGTCCGCCTTTAAATACGCGGCTAAAAAATATCGCCGCTGGTTCGCAATCTTGTTTTTGACTTTTCTGGTCTATTCCTCTTTTCAGGTGGTGCTCAGCAAGCTGCTGTATGCCGTATTGGCCAATGTGCCGCTCACTGAGACGACCTCGCTTATTTTTGGGTCTCTCTATGAGCAGATCGCCGCTATTTTGTCTTATCCGCTGGCCATCGGGTTGGTGCGTATCTTTCAGCACCTGCACGACGACCACCGGTTTGATTTCAACCTGATCTTTGCCGATTTTAAATCGATAAAGCGTTTGGGACGGGCGTGGCTTTTAGGCCTTTTATGCGTCGGCATCCAGACCCTGATCGATTTTACCGGCAACCTGATTGGTGGAGGCGCGTTTCAGCAGATGCCCTTTATCTCAGGGATGCTGAGCGCCGCTTTTTCGATTTTTATTTTTCTGGTACCCTATTTATATGTGGAGTATGAGGGCCAGAAATCCGCTTTTAAAATTTGGAAGGATTCATTCAAAATTTCATCGAAACATATCGGTTCGGTAGGCGGCATGGCGCTGTTATCCACCCTGGCCGTGGTGCTGGTGGGAACTTACGGCAGGCTGTTTTTGAACGGGGTATTTGGTGAAAAAGATATCGGTGTTATTTTAACGCTGGTGATATACAGCGTTTTTATGGCGATGCTGATGGTGTTTACCGAGACGGCGAAATACGGTTTCAGCCGCCTGCTGATAAAAGAAGAGAGCGAAGATGAGCTGCTGGGGCTGCCGCCGCTTGAAAAAAAAGAAGACGAATAAAAGGTCGGGGCCTTCTCGCTGCCGTTTTTTAAGGCGTCGGGCCCCATGGGGCATACCGGTACATAGAAAAGGCCACTGGGCGTAAGTATAAAAGAGCCGGGTAAAAAATCAGGCGCGGGGCGCAGAGACGGTATGGCGGGCGGCGCTTAAAAAGGGTGGGCCGCGGCGGCCCTGCAAAAGAAAAAAGGAGCGGTTTGACTATGACGTTGGCCCAGATAAAGCCGGGGCATGGCGGCATCATTACCAAAATAGGCGGAGAGGGCGCTTTGCGCCGCCACCTGCTGGATATGGGCCTTACCCCCAACACCCGGGTGCTGGTGCGCAAGGTGGCGCCGATGGGCGACCCCATCGAGCTGTATCTGCGGGGATATGTATTGACGCTGCGGGCGCAGGATGCGGAAAAAATAGACGTGGCCGAAATAAGGGAGGCATAAAGATGCTGCTGGCATTGGCAGGCAACCAAAACTGCGGCAAAACCACCCTGTTCAACGCTTTGACCGGGGCGAACCAGCATGTGGGCAACTTTCCCGGCGTGACGGTGGAAAAAAAAGAAGGCGCGGTTTTAAAGCATAAGGATATGCGTCTGGTCGATCTGCCGGGGATCTATTCGCTTTCGCCCTACACGGCGGAGGAGGTAGTGACGCGGGATTTTATTTTGAAAGAGCATCCCGACGGCATTTTGAACATTATCGACGCGACGAATATTGAGCGGAACCTCTACCTCTCTATGCAGCTGGTAGAGCTGGGGCTGCCGATGGTCATCGCCATGAATATGATGGACGAGGTGCGCCAGAGCGGCGGGCGCATCGATGTGAAAAAGCTTTCAGAGCGTTTCGGGGTGCCGGTGGTACCC
>JAUNTE010000130.1 GCA_030538855.1 Oscillospiraceae bacterium | reverse complement strand
GCCTCGCTGGCCACGATCACCTCGCATCCCTGCGTTTTCAGGTCTTCTACCGCGCTGCGCACCGTCTGCTGTGAAAAGGTCTTCGCGTCGGTGTCCAGATAGATGTGGGCGGTGTGCAGAAATTTGCCCGGGCTCAGTTCCAGCTCTTTGATCTGGGTGTCGGCTTTGGCTTTCAGCGCCTCCATCCCGCGGCCCATACCCACCACGCCCACTTTGGCCACGTCGCCCTCCAGCAGGGCATTGGTGGCCTGGGTGGTGCTGTGGGCGACAAAGCACACGTTCCCAGGCTCTGCGCCGGTCTGTTCCATAACGTCCTGAAACACCTTCACCACGCCCTCCGCCACCGAGCCGGCGGCTTTGTGTGTGGTGGGCGTCACCGCATGGGCGATGATCTTGTTATCCGGCACTGTAATGGCCACCGCATGGGTAAAGGTACCACCCACGTCGATGCCGATGCGGATCTGAAGCTGGTCCATAATTCTATCTCCTTTAATCAAAACAACGCCGTGTTTTTTGAGAGAGGTGCAGCCCGCGCTGCGGCGGGCTGCACCTGCTCGCCGGGTCCTCCGGCCTATATCAGAAATACATGAAAGCCGCTACGATGAGGCCTACCACCGCGCCGCCCCAAATGTAGGGCAGCATCTTGCGCAGGATGTCGTTCACATCAGAACCGGTGTAAGCCGCTGTCCATACGTTGCCCGTATTGGTGGGGTCACATACGCCCTGCAGCTGGCCGGTGGCCATCAGCGCCGCCATCAGCGCCAGGCCCGACATCTTGCCGGTAGCCATCATCACCGCGCCAATGCCAAGGCCCAGGCCCCAGACGTTCAAGGGGCCGCGGTACAGCGCCAGCGGGGCGAGCACAGAGAAGAAAACAACGAACAGGATACCGCTGGAGGGCAGTATCGCAGCGAGCTGCGGCCCAATATGGGCGGTGACACGTGCGTCCATAACCACCAAAAGCAGCATGCCGATGCCGATCAGCAAAAAGATCGCGCCCGCGCTGTCAGAGATGCCCTGTGTCACAGATTTGGTCAGTTCTTTCAGCGAGTTTTTATTGATGGTGGTGAGCATGCAGTAAATAATGGCTACTACAAAACCGGTGACGATATCGGTTTTCAGCCCCAGCACCATAACCAGAGGGATGAGCGGGGTGAGCATGGCGAAGATATTTACCTTACGGGCAGGTTCTTCTATGGCGGAGGTATCGGGAGCCGCCCAGCTCAGTTTTTTCTTTTTTCCAAACAGCTTGCCGCCGAATTTCACCTCGATCACCACAAAGGCCAGGGCGATAATGGCGAAAATAACGCCCAAGGGGATGGCGTAACCCATGATCTGCTCATTGGTGAGGCCCATAGCGTCGGTATAAAGGCCCCAGTTGGTCAGGTTGAAAATACCGCCCACGCTGGAGGAAAGGATCAGGATACACCCCGCCGTCAGACCGCTGATGCCCACCGATGTCATGATAGGCAGTACGATGCTGCCCACCATGATAATGGAACCAAGGCCGCCCAGGGTGGTGAACAGCAGGCTGAGTACCACCATAAAAGCGATGCCGAGGATCAGCGGACGGTCTCCGGCCAGTTCAGATACTTTGCGCACCAGCGCCTGGGCAATGCCCGTCGTCTTTACGTACTGTGCCAAAATCGCGCCGAAGATCATCATGATCATAGACGAGCCGAGGCGCAGCGGGCCGTTCACAAAAAGCAGCGTCAGGATGCCGGGGTCTCCTTCGGCGGCATCGGTGAACGGGATGCCGCAGACCAGCGCAATGAAAAACGCCATCAGCGGCAGAGCGAACATGGCGGACAGCTTTTTGGTGTACATCAGCACACACATCGCCACAAAGATGATCACGATCAATGCGGTTGTCATAAATAATTCCTCCTTCTTGTTGATCAGATTGCAAATATCGTCAGAGCATAAAGTAAATAGACTGGAACCATTCCTTTTGCGCCACCGTGGCCATACCCGCCTCCATACAGGGCTCCGCCTCCGGAAAGCAGAACACCTCTATGTCGGTGCGGTTTGCCAGCGCCAGCATTTTTTCTTTATACTCCTTCGTACGGTAACCGATGCAGACGGCGTCCACGTCCAAAAAATTCAAAACCGCGGGAAACGCCTCCCACAGCGCAGTCTCCTCTGTCAAACGGCCGATACTGTTGTGTGCGCCGCGGCAGATTTCCCCGTTCAGCACCAAGGCCGCTTTTTCAGGGGCCGATTCATAAAAGCATACATAATTTGCAAGCCCCTGCGCGTTGCCTAAAATACCCTCGCGCACCCCCGCGCCGTTCACCCGATGGTCGATATAAGTAAGGGTCAAAAACCGGCGCTCGATGATCTCTTTTAAATGCACGTCGTCCCAGCCCAGCCGGCCGCTGTGCAGCACAACCTGCTCCGACGGGTCCAGCTGTGCGTCCAGCCCTATCCCGATGCCCAGTACTTTGGTATGGGAGGCGATCAGGCTCTCAAGGCAGGCCAGCAGCTGCTGGATAGCGGGCACCTGGCCCTTCAGGGTACAGACGCCGGTTTCAAGCAGGGCATTTTGACAATCGGTGACGGCATAGCGCAGGTCTTTTTCCCGAATATCCACCCCAATAAAGCGGCCATAGTCTTTGTTGATGCGGTAGATGGACGAACGGCGCCCGCCGACGGACTCCTCCATCCCGTCGCCTTCCACAAGCCCAAGCTTTACCAGGCTGTTCACTGAGGCCGAGACGGTTGAATTGCTCAGCCCGGTGCCCTGCACCAGCTGCGCTTTGGTGGCTTTGCGGTAAGAAAATAAATAGAGCAGGATATTTGTAAGATTTTTAATTTTTAGTTGGTCCAACATGCTGCAAAACCTCTTTTTCCGTACTTTTTACGAAGCTCGTAATAAGTCCTTGTCATAAATGTAGCACTGCGCTGTATTCTTGTCAATAATCAAAAAAAAATATGTGAAAAATGCATGATTCGACAAAATATATTTTGTCGAAGACCACATGGATAAAATTTACATAGACAAAATAAGACTGTTAAAAATATTATAGTTCTGTTTTCATTTTCTTCTATATTTTACCGGTTTTATTTGTGCTTCTGTTTTTGAGGGCTGTAAACCGCGCTGTTTTTGAGGCCAGTCATAACCACCAGTTAAGCTGGTGGCTTGAGTAAACCCTATAAGGGCCTTTTTACCTGCAGGCGGCGCAAAGCGTACCGCATGATCTTTTGTCTGCATCTTGCGCCCCGCTGTCCGTAAACGGGCAATTTGCCTGCTCAACCAACGCCTCTACTAATTTGCTAACCAATGTATGAGAAGCTCGCTTCACTCGATTCTTGAAACTAAAGCTTTTCACGTGGTATCTCCACCGGCACAGCCGGTGATTTTCCCATCCAAATAAAAACAGAAGGCGCGGCGGGTAACCCCCGCCCCCTGTGTTGTCCGGGCCGGAAAAATTTTATTTTTTATCATAAACGTTAAAGCGGCCCCTCTGTCTTCTTCACATGCCATTTTTCCTCACCGCTAAAGCGGCAGCCGGGTGAGTGGCCCCAAAACAGCCTCCGCTTCGCTGCGGTTATTTTTTATTCTTTTCCTGTTTTTTTTGCCAAAACCATTTTTGCCGTGCTGAAAACCAAAAAGGCAAGGTCTGCCAGCATGACGATCCCATTTATCCTGACAAGCATATCCGACAGCGGCGTCACAAATATATGCACAAACGCTATGATAAGGGTGACGATGAGAAGAACGGCCCCCGCCGCCTGTATTTTTTTCATATCCTTTTCCTCCCGCAGCTTTACAGCCCCATATAGCGCCCGCGCAGAGCGCGTACCCTTTTTCCGCTTTTATAAACCGGCAGCTTTGCCCTGTCAGGTTGCGTTGACGCTGGCCCTGCGCAGCAGCAATACACTGGCCGCTACGCCAATGACGCCGCCGCCCAGCAAGATATAAAAAACATCTATGCCGAAGCCGCTGCTGAACACCTCGGCCAGCCAGCGCCCGATATGCCCAAACACGCTGTCGTTGCCCTCTTCAACGGCGTCCATGATACGCGGGCCTACAATAAAGGCAAACATCCAAAGCACCCACATGCCCCAAAACGCCTTACGGCCATAGCGGTGCAGCAGCGCCCCGAACAGCGAGAGCAGGCCAATGACAAAAATCACGATGCCAAGAACCAGTTTCACATCCTGAAGCCAAACCGTCGTATCCACCTCTACCGTCACACCCGGGAAAAACAGATTTTGAAAACCTGTTTCAATCAAACTCAGCAGCCAGAGAAAACCTATCATGACCGCCAGCTCCAGCGCCGTGGTAAAAAAGGCCGCCCACAGATAGCTGCGGCGCGTCTCGCCCATTTTTACGGCTGTATCAAAGCCGCCGTTGAAACGGTCCATCATAGCAAACAACGCAATTGCCGCTCCTATCTGCGCAAACAACATGGAAAGCGGCGCATAACTGTTGTCGTCCACCACCGTCGTCATCAGGATAGCTGTAAACGCCATACCAAACAGGTAAAAACCGGTGATGATACCCAGCAGTATCCCCCAGCTGCGTTTACTGCCGCGCAGCTCACGGCCCAAAGGCTTTATGATCGTATTCATGGTCTCTCTCCTCTCACGCCTTAATGGTGGTGCGGCGCCATAAAAGGTAGCTGAGCAGCGAGAACAGCACCGCCACGCCCAAAAGCGGCACGATCATCCAGGCGGGCGTCTGCATCGTCGCCTGAAGCATACCCTGAAATCCGTCCCTGCCTGCCGCCACAGCCAAAAAGCCGATCACGCCGCCCAATATCGCACACAGCGCGACATATATAATAAAGCCCCATTTGCCGAAACGCAGCGTCAGGTCACCAATGAGTTCTCCCATCGAATACAGCGCCGCCGCCCCTGCCCAAAGGATCAAAAACATTGGCAGGCCCAATGTTTGCAGCAGGGCGCCGCCGCAGAAAACATCCAAAAGCACGCACGTCCCAAATATCGCTATAATCAGCACCAGGGTGTAAAGCAGCTTAAACAGCTGGTTGCCCCAAAAGGCTGCCCGGCGGCTGCACGGAAAAGTCATATAAGTACGGCTGTAGGTCACTTTATCCGTGACGGCACAGATCATACTGCAAAATAAAAGGGCCGTCACCGTTTCGCCATACACAATATACGGCAGTTCTCCCATATCTGAAAAGTCATTGGTGAACAGCGCCATCAGCGCCAAAAAAACCACGACCAGCAGCATCCCCAGTAAAAACCAGCCGCCCATCCGCGCCTGATTTCTGACGTGGCGTTTTATGCAGTTACCCATTCATCTTCACCCCCGCCTGTACCGCTGTTTCGCCCCCGGTAAGGTAAACAAATATTTTAGAGAGCGGAACATGCGCAATATCCACCGACAGCCCTTCGGCCGCTTTTTCGATCTCGCCGTCCGCGCCCCGCAGGCATACCGCCCGCATACGGCCAAGCCCTTCTTCATGCACCTTTTCAAAGCGGCCGCAAAGCGCGTTTACATCCTCTTCTTTGCCGCTGACATACCGGAACTGACCGATCAGCTCTTCGGTATTGACCTTTTCTTTGATAACGCCGTCATGCAGTACCAAAACTTCTTCCAGCAGGCCCGCCGCTTCTTCAATGATATGGGTAGAGAGAATAAAGGTACGCTGCGTCTCGGCGTAATCCTGCAAAAGCAGCTGATAAAATTTATCCCGCATCACCACATCCAGCCCGGCCACGGGTTCGTCCAGCATGGTGATGGGCGCGCGGCTTGCCAGCGCCACCACGATGGTGACCATCGACATCTGGCCTTTGCTCATTTTGCATATCTTCTGTTTGACGTCCAGGCCGAATTCTTCTATCAGGCGGGCGGCATACTCTTTGTCCCAGTACGGAAAGTAGATCGAGGCCATCCGCAGATATTCTTTGGCTTTCATGGTGTTCTGCCCCAGCATGACCATCGGCGACAGCTCGCGCGAAAAACACATTTCCGCCAGCGCCTTCTCGTTTTCCCAAACCTTTTCTCCGCCGTAAGTAATAGAGCCTGAGGTCGTGGTGTTCTGGGCTGTCATCATACCTAAAAGGGTGGTTTTGCC
>JAUNTE010000129.1:4654-6126 GCA_030538855.1 Oscillospiraceae bacterium | reverse complement strand
AGACTTAGCAATGAAAAAGCCCGTTATGATCAAGGTTAAGAATGTGGTTAAAGGGTCCAGCAAAGCTTCTTGCACTTGTTGCGGTGGTTCTGGCAAGTAAACACATGCGTATGCAGAAGGTTTACATTAACCTTCTGCATACGTGATTTCTTAAGGGAGTATTCTATGAGGATTAATGATAAATATAAGATTATAAAGCGAGAAAGCGAGACCCTCTTGACGGATATTGAAGAAGGGGATGTATATAAAATTAATGATGTAACATTGGCTATTTTTGAGATGTGCGAGTATATCGACGATATGAATGAACTGATTGAAAGTATCTATACAAAATTTGAAACTTCAACAGACAATTACAGCAAGTGCGACTTAGAGCGCTTCGTTTTAGACTTAATGGAAAACAAGTTCATTACTAATGATTGATCAATATTGACCTTAAAAAAATTGTGCTATAATAAAAATAGCGTTGAAGAGGATCTGGTGTCATTCGTGTATTTACAGAGAGATGGGTTTTTGCAGAGAGCTCGATTAATTTAGTGCATTGACATTACCACCTTAGAGCAGTCGGCGAATTGTGTGATAGCAAATAAGTCGAACAGGTGAGTTCGTGATAGCTTAGAGAGTGACAGATTTTCTGTAATCAGGGTGGAACTGTGAGATAGTATATTAACCACCTCTGGTTTCAAGGCTAGGGATGGGTTTTTCTTTACTATAAAAAAGAGCCGGCTGATTTTATCAAAATCAGCCGGCTCTTTTTTATAGCAGCAATGGCGGCCAGCGGGTATGGCCGGAGGATGGCGAAGGGCCTTTTAAAAGGCTGGTTTAAATGAAAGAGAATGTTTTCAGCCAGGCAAACAGCGAGGGCAGAAGCCAGAACGCGCTTAAAAGCCCCAGAGAACAGAAGGTGACCGCGCGGTAAGAAAAAGCCAGCTCTTCAGCGGGAGCTTTGGGCAGAGAGGGACGTTTGGCGTACAGCCCAAACAGCAGCGGCGCGGTGAACCCGACGGCAGCCAGGCTGGAGCAATAGGGAATGAGATTGAAATAAAAGGTGCTGGTACGCGGGGCTTCGGCCAAGCCGACGATGAGGCCGCTGAAATGGCCGACGGCGCCGAGATCGAACAGATTGGCGTCGACCTGCGCCGGAAAAAACACCACCATCAAAATTAAAAAAGAGGCGTAGGTGATCCCCTCCAGCAGCAGCCATTCACGGGGAGAAGGCGAGGCAAGCGCCGTCAGCAGAGTGAAGGGGGCCAGCAGGATGAGCCATTGTGGGTGCCATGCCACGCAGAGAAAGAGAAGGGAAAAAACACTGAGGCATACATAGAGGCCAAGCCGCAGAGCGGCTGCTTTGCCCTGCGGCTTGCAAAGCCAGCAGGCCGCGTAAATGATAGCCAGGCCCACTAAAAAGATAGAGGGGATGGCGGGAATGGGGAGCTGGGCCTCAAACAGACGCTGGGTGATCAGACTGTTGA
>JAUNTE010000129.1:0-4644 GCA_030538855.1 Oscillospiraceae bacterium | reverse complement strand
GTTGAAAAAGTTCATATCCCCGTCCCGCTGTAAAAACAGAAGCGTAAAAGGTGCATACAGCCATAGCGAGGCCGCACAGCAGCCCAGTACCCGCAGCAGCTTTTTGGTGCGCAGCAGCAAAAGCGGCACCAATAAAAAAACGGCGAACATTTTAAAGACCATGCCCACGCCTAAGGTGAGAGAAAAGGCGAGCAGCCGCCCGTTTGCAAAATAGCACAGCGCAAGCAGGATGAAAAACAGACAAAAGCTGTCGTACTGTCCCATGATGAGTACCGAGAAGACGACAGCGGGATGGACCAGAAAAAGCAGCCAGGACCAGCGCGAGGCCCGGCAGTCTCCCAGCAGTTTGCGGGCAAGCTTTTGAAAAAGAAACGCACAGCCGCCGCATACCAGCGCGCCCGCCGCCTTTGCCCAGAAAATAAAGACGAAATCAGAGAGCGGCAGGGCCAGATCAAGCAGGTAGACGGGCAGCATCCAAAGGCCTTCTATCAGATAAAAAATAATGTGATAATGCGCGGCGTTGCTGTAGCCGTAGATCGCTTTGGCGGCAAGGGTATCCTCATAAAAAGACAAAAAACGGCCGCTGAAAAGGTCGTCTAAAAATATACGCGTATGCTGTGCGGTTTCAGCAATGTCAGGGTGTGCAAATAAAAAAAAGAAGCATAGGGCGATCGTCCCCAAAATCAAAAAATCAGGCAGACGAGGACGTTCTTTAGACAAATGCATCATGGTCCCTCCGGTTTCATGTTTGAGACGTTTTATAAAGGAGGCGGCGGCCCGCAAAACGGTTTTCGCGGGTAACCGGCCCCGTATATAAATACTATACCACAAATAAAAAGACGGCCGCCATACTTTTAAAATCTTTTGCCGGGAAATATCTTAGCTTTTTGGCAGGGCAAAAGGCGGCTGAAGGGGCCGCGGGACGGCAAAAATAAATATCTATTTTATTATCATAACGATCGACTCTGAAAAAATCCTTTAAGATGTCGAAAAAAGAGCGGAATTTGTCCTGTATATTGTCCGCGAGGCTGGCAAAACTATACCCAGACACAAAAGCGCGGTGTGATAGATGATTACCGCAGACGCTAAGAAAGGTATGGTTGAACCATGAAAAAACAGCAAGTGATTCATTTTGCAAAAGGAAAGGGATTTACCGTCGCCCTGCTTTTATGCGTCGTGGGCGTGGTCGTGGCCACTTTTGCCGCCGTAGGCGGCATGTTTGGCCCCGGCCAGGCGCAGGATGATCCCACGCAGAATGAAACCCTGAATCAGGAGGAAAAACAATGGGATTTGGAAGGCCTGATCACCGATCCGGTGGAAAAGAAACAGGAGGAGGTGCCCGTGCAGCCCTCTACGCAGTCACCGCAGTTGAATGGGGGGTCATCGGACTCTTTATCTGGCAGTTCGTCAAAAACGCAGCAAGATGCTGTCGCGCCGCCCGCGCCTGCCGCGCCGCAATACACGCGGCCAGCGGGAAGTGAGATCATACAGGGATTTACCGGAGATGAACTGGTATTCAACGAGACGATGCAGGATTGGCGCACCCATAACGGTGTGGATTATAAGGCCGCCTATGAGACCGACGTACTGGCTGCCTGCGCCGGAGAAGTGACCAAAGTGGAAAAGGACGCCCTGTGGGGCACCGTTGTGACGGTGCAAAGCGAGGACGGACTGACCATGCGCTATTGCGGCCTTGCGAAAAAAGCGGCTGTCAAGCAGGGTGAACAGGTAGCCGCGGGGGCGCTGCTTGGAAAAGTGGGCGAGTGCCCTGCCGAGATCGCGGCGGAACCGCATCTGCATGTGGAGGTATCCAAGGACGGCCAATTGATAGACCCGGAGAGCCTGTTCTCTTAAAAAGACCCGGAAGATGGAAAAGAAGAGCCGCCGCAAAAAATGCGGCGGCTTTTTACATAGCTTTTGGAAGGTTGAAAGGATTCTATTGGGGGGGTCAAGCATGAAAAATATAACGTTTTTGAAGTTGCTTACCAACTGAAGCCTGATATGCAAAGTTTTACCGCCCACCGCTGAGGGAAACCAGATAAAACAAAGACCTTCAGACCGGTGAAGGAGCGGCGCGTTTATCTTCAGGTAAAAAAGCAGCTTGTGCCGCCGTATATGCAAAAAGGATAAAGAAAAAGAGAAAGGAGAAAAAGCGGGACGGTGCGTTTTTGAAAACTGCGCTGCGGCGCGCCATGAAATAAAAAGCAAAAACAGGCCCGACGAAGTTTGCCCGCACGATGGCCGCCCGCGCCGCCGAAAAAACCACCTTTTACCGTAGGACGCCAGTTTTTTGAAAAGCCGTTTCAGAAGAAGGCCGGTGGGCTAAAAGCCCCATAAAAGCGAAAGGGGCGCGGGGGCAAGTTTGCCCGAAAAGGCGGCCCTATTGTTTTGCAAGCGCAGGGGTTTTATGGTAAAATAAAAAAAGCATGAAGCAAGAGGTGGAAACGATATGAAAAAAACCGCGGCGGCCGATAACGGCGAGGTTATGCGGGTACACAGCGCCGAGCGTGATTCAGTACTGAAAGCGGCGGCGCGGAATATAAACCCAAAACGATTTTTTGGTCTGATACAGCGGGGCGTACGGTGCGCGCGGGAAGAAGGGGCCGAACAGGCGCGCAGAGAGATCGGTTTTCGGGTGGATCTGATGCTGCACCGTGAGACGTGGAAGTTTCGGGTGGATCTGCCGCTGAAACGGGAATTGAAGGAGCAGTGGGAGACGGTTTTTCCTCAGATGCCGCTCATCAGTATTTTAGTGCCGCTGTATAATACGCCGCCGGCATATTTAAAGCAGTGCGTTGAAAGCTGCATCCTGCAAAGTTATCGCAATATCGAGATCATACTGGCCGACGCCAGCGCGCCGGAACAAAAGGCCGCTGTGCAAAAGGCGCTGAAAGCTTTTGCGGATGAACGCATCGTTTATCTTGATCTTGACCGCAATTACGGTATTTCAGGCAATACCAATGAAGCGCTGAAGGCCTCAAAGGGCGAATGGATCACCCTGGTGGACCATGACGACATTTTACAGCCGAACGCCCTGTATGAGGTGGTGAAGGCAATCAACGAGCAGGGCTCCGACTTCATATATTCAGATGAAGCGGTGCTTTCAGCCAACATGAAAAAACTGCTGCAGTATCATTTTAAACCTGATTATTCGCCCGATTATTTGAGAGGGGTGAATTACATCACCCATTTGACGGCCTTTTCCCGCCCTCTTTTAGAGGCGTCGGGCGGCGGCCCGCGCAGCCGTTTTGACGGCGCGCAGGATTACGACCTGATTTTACGGCTGACGGAAAAGGCAAAAAAAGTTTATCACATCCCCAAGGTGCTGTATTTTTGGCGCGGGGCCGAGGGCAGTACGGCGGGCGGGATTGGAGAGACCAAGCCCTACGCCATTGAAGCGGGCCGAAAAGCGCTTGAGGAGCATTTGGAGCGTGAAAAGCTGGAGGCGACGGTGACGGCGCAGGCCGCCCACCCGGGAAGCTACCGGGTGCAGTACCGGGTGCTGTCGGCACCGCTGGTGAGCGTTTTGATACCGAACAAAGACCATATAGATGATTTGACGCGCTGCCTTGACAGTTTGTATCAAAAAGCCGGGCGGGAACATTTTGAGGTGCTGGTGATCGAAAACAACAGCACTGACCCCGCCACCTTTGACGCGTACAAAAAGCTGCCGCAAAAATATGAAAACCTGCGGGTGCTGGAATACCGGGGCGGATTCAATTTTTCAGCGATCTGCAATTTTGGGGCGCAGCAGGCCAAAGGCAGCCATCTGCTGCTTTTGAACAATGACATCGAGATCATAAGCGAGAATTTTCTCACCGAGCTGTTGGGCTATTCACAGCGGCCGGATGTGGGTGCTGTGGGCGCGAAGCTTTATTACCCCGATGACACCATCCAGCACGGCGGGGTGATCGTAGGGCTGGGGGGCAGCGCGGGGCACAGCCATAAGGGGCACCCTGCCCAAAGCGGCGGAGATATGTACCGGCTGGCTACGCCGCAGAACTATCTGGCGGTAACGGGGGCGTGCCTGATGGTGAAGACAAAGCTGTACGCGGCGTTTTGCGGGCTGGATGACCGGGACTTCGGCGTGGCTTATAACGATGTGGACTTTTGCCTGCGCATGCATGAGGAGGGCTATTGGAACGTTTTCACCCCCTTTGCGGTAGCCTATCATTACGAGAGCAAAAGCCGCGGCTATGATACGGAAGGGCCGAACAAGGCCCGGTACGAGGCGGAGAAAAAGGCTTTTGTGACAAGATACGCCGCCCTGATGGAAAAGGGCGACCCTTTCTACAATCCGCATTTTACCTATCTGTATGAAAATTACGGTTATAAATAGGAGTTTATATGTCACTGAAATTAAAGATAAAACGTGTGAGAGAGCTGTTTGTTTTGGGCGCCGGTTATATAAAAAGCGAGGGGCTGGCGGATACCATGAAGAAGACGGCGCGTTTTTTTCGCCGTCGCTTTGGCGGAAAAAAGGGACGCTTTTTGCCTGCGGAAAAAGCGCTGGACGCACGGAGGCAGCGTATTGCGGCCGGAGAGGGAAAAAACTGGCCCATCATCAGTATCCTTACCCCTGTCTATAATACCCCGCCCCAATTTTTAAAAGAACTGCTGGACAGCGTGATGGGGCAGATAGCC
>JAUNTE010000128.1 GCA_030538855.1 Oscillospiraceae bacterium | reverse complement strand
CCATAAAATATGCAAAAAGGCCCAGCCATCCTTCTGCAAAAAGAAGGGCGTGGACGGGTTCTTTTAATTGGTTTTAAAAGCCTTTAAAAGCTGTGTTTGCGCAGGTTTTTCAATATATCTTTTAAAAGGCTAGTGAATCATTCATTCTTAAATATCAAAAATCAGAAAAAACGCCTCTCAAAAGGCCAAAAAAATTGCAATCCAATTTCTCAAAATTGCAATTTTTTTCTTGCTTTTTCACTTACTTGCCGCTGAAAAACCGTATTATACCGCCGCTTTTCGCATTTCCCCGGTTTTTTTCGCCTCAAAAGCGAGGCCGTTCCTGATTTCTCATTCTTTATGCAATACTACAACGGCCCGTACAGGTAAGGCAGGGCGCGCCCGTTGGCGCAAAGGGCTTATCTTACAGGGCTGGGCGGTTTTGGCGGCGTCTCTTTTGCGGCAGGCCTTGGGATGGCGGCGGGCCGGGAAAGAGCAGCGGCGTTTCAGGCCCGGGGCGGCGGAAGGCCCCTGCCAGGCTGGGGCATAAAAGGGCAGGAAGAGAGAAAAACGCCTAAAAAAAAGCGGCGGAGAAAGGGAGAAAAGAGCGGCCCTTTCTGCCGCCGCCCGCTTGAAATAAACTTTCATTTTTAGGTTTTAGAGAAGCCATTGGTATGCTGCCGGGCAGTTTGCGGCGGCAGGGCGAAAGGGACTTTAAAACCCGGAAGATAGAACATGCCGCAGGGGGCCGCCCGATTTTATAAAGAAAGCCGGGGCGGGTTTTTCTTGTCAATTTTACTGAAAAGGGTTATAATAAATCGTTAATGATACCAAGAGGAGAGAGACGATATGGCGCTGAAATATACAAGGCCCCGCGGTACGCAGGACGTGCTGCCCGGCGAGAGCGGAAAGTGGCTTGCGCTGGAGGAAATTTTGCGTAAAACGATCGCGTTGTACGGCTACCGCGAGATCAGGCTGCCCACCTTTGAGAGTACCGAGGTATTTGCCCGGGGCGTGGGAGACACCACCGACATTGTGGGAAAAGAGATGTACACCTTTACGGATAAAGGCGGGCGCAGCGTGACCCTGCGCCCCGAAGGGACAAGCGGTACGGTGCGGGCGGTGCTTGAGGCGGGGCTGCTTGGCAGCGCGCCGATGCCCATTAAAGCGTATTATCTGCAAAGCTGTTTTCGCTATGAAAAGGCGCAGAAAGGCCGCCTGCGCGAATTTCACCAGCTGGGCATCGAATGCTTTGGCACCAACGCGCCCGAGAGCGACGCCGAGGTGATCGAGGCCGGGGCGCATATCCTGCGCGCGGCAGGGGTGAAAAAAGTGCGGCTTGAGATCAACTCCATCGGCTGCAAAAGCTGCCGCCCGCATTATCACGACGCCCTGCGGCAGTATTTCTCAGGACATAAAGCCGAGCTGTGCGAGACCTGCCTTGACAGGCTTGCGCGCAACCCCATGCGGATACTGGACTGCAAATGTGAGAGCTGTCAAAAGGTTGCCGCGGGTGCGCCGGTGATGCTTGACTTTTTATGCGACGAGTGCAGGGCGCATTTTGAGGCCGTCAAAGGCCGCCTCGACGACGCGGGGCTGGCCTATATCGTCAACCCCACCATTGTAAGAGGGCTGGATTACTACAGCAATACGGTGTTTGAGTTTATCCACGAAGGGGTTGGCACCCAGGGCACCGTATGCGGCGGCGGCCGCTATAACGGCCTTGTTGAGCAGTTTGGGGGGGCAGCCACCCCGGGCGTGGGCTTTGGCATGGGGATAGAACGGCTGCTGCTGGCGGCGGAGGACGAGGGCGTCGATTTTTGCCCCGACGAGGCGCCGGTGCTGTACGCCGCCAATATTGGCGGCGCGGGCAAGGGCGAGGCGGCGCGGATAACCGCCCTGCTGCGGCAGCATGGGCTTTATGCCGAGTACGACGTGGTGGGCAGAGGCCTGAAGGCCCAAATGAAATATGCGGATAAGCTGGGCGCAAAATACACCTGTGTGCTGGGCGACGATGAGGTGGCCGCGGGCAAAGCGGTGCTGAAACGGATGGCGGACGGCACGCAGTTTGAGGCCGCGCTGGACGAGACGCTGATAATCAAGCTGAAAGAGGAGCTGTAATGATGGAGACAATGGGAGACCTGCGCCGTACGCATTATGTGGGCGGCCTGCGTGAAGCCGATGCGGGAACCGAGATGACGGTGGCGGGCAGCATTGCGCGCTGCCGCGATAAAGGCGGGGTGATTTTTGCCGACCTGCGGGACACCACCGGGATACTGCAGCTGATTTTTGACGACGCCACCGACCGGGCCGTTTTTGAAAAGGCCGAGACGCTGAAAAGCGAATATGTCGTCATTGCGCGGGGACGCCTGCGCGAACGCGAGGCGAAAACGGATAAGATACCCACCGGCGGGGTAGAGCTGTTTGTGACCGAGCTGCGGGTATTGAGCGGCGCGAAGACCACCCCGTTTGAGCTGCGGGACGAAATTAAAGTGGGGGACGAGCTGCGGCTGAAATACCGTTATCTTGACCTGCGCCGCCCCGAAGCGCATGAGCCGCTGGTGCTGCGCCACCGCATTGTAAAAATTGCGCGGGACTATTATGACCAAAACCATTTTATTGAGATAGAGACCCCGATATTGGCAAAAAGCACCCCTGAGGGCGCGCGGGATTATCTGGTGCCCAGCCGGGTGCAGCCGGGCAAATTTTACGGCCTGCCGCAAAGCCCGCAGCTGTATAAGCAGCTGCTGATGCTGTCGGGGTTTGACAGATATATGCAGATCGCCCGCTGTTTTCGGGATGAGGACCTGCGGGCCGACCGCCAGCCCGAGTTCACCCAGATAGATCTGGAGATGAGCTTTGCTGAGGAAGACGACATCATGGCCGTCAACGAGGGGTTCATCCGGCGCGTTTTTAAAGAGGTTTTGGGCGCAGAGGTAAAGACGCCCTTTTTGCGTATGCCCTACAGCGAGGCGATGGACCGGTTTGGCTCAGACAAGCCGGACACCCGTTTTGGGCTTGAGCTGTGCGATGTGAGCGCGGCGGTAAAAGACAGCGGTTTTGCGGTGTTTCAAAACGCCCTTGTGGGCGGGGGCAGCGTACGGTGCATCTGCGTAAAAGGCGCGGCCGATAAGCTGACCCGAAAAGAGATCGACAAGCTGACGGAATTTGTAAAAACCTATGGAGCAAAGGGCCTTGCATATACCCGCTGGACGGCTGAGGCCAAAACCTCAAGCTTTGAAAAGTTTTTGACAGAGGAGGAGACCGCCGCCCTGTATGCCAAAGCGGACATGCAGCAGGGCGACGTGCTGCTGGTTTGCGCCGACGCGGACAACGAGACCGTTTACGCCGCGCTGGGGGCTTTGCGGGTCGAGACGGCCAAAAAGCTTGGCCTGATAGACGAGAGCGCCTTCAACTTTTTATGGGTGACGGATTTTCCGTTATTTGAGTACAGCAAAGAAGAAGAGCGGTATGTGGCAAAGCACCACCCCTTTACCATGCCCAAAACCGAAGACCTTGACAAGGTGGAGACAGACCCCGGCGCCTGCCGTGCCCGGGCCTACGATATGGTGCTGAACGGCTGTGAACTGGGCGGCGGCTCTATCCGTATCAACGACCCCGAGCTGCAGCGGCGGATGTTCCGCGCGCTGGGCTTTACAGAGGAACGCGCCCGCCTGAACTTTGGCTTTTTGATGGAGGCGTACGAGTACGGCGCGCCGCCCCACGGGGGTATGGCGTTCGGGCTTGACCGTCTGGTGATGCTGATGCTGAAAAAGAACTCTATCCGGGACGTGATCGCTTTTCCGAAAGTGCAGAACGCCAGCGAGCTGATGAGCGGCTGCCCCGAAACGGTAGAGGAAAAGCAGCTGAGAGAGCTGTCCATCACTTCAGCCATAATGCCGGAGTAAGCCGCCGTGCCGCCATGAATGATATGCGGACGGCGGCACTGAGACAAGGTGGGTTTCGATTTGAGAGCCCTGCGGGGGTGAGACCCGCCCAGAGTTTACGCAGGCGGCCCCAAAAGCGTTTTGTACACAAAATAACAGGCTTTGATGAAAACGGCGCAGCGTTAGCTGCGCCATTTTTGTTTTACATCGGGCGGGCCTGCGGCTTTAAAAGCAGACGTACCGCCCCTTGCCGTATTGCCGCGGGAGAAAGCGGCGGGAACCTACCGTGGGGCAGAGCGCCCGATAGCCCGGTACGGGGCGAAAGGCGCGGTTGCCGTAGATAGACGCAAAAAGTTTTACGCGGCGTTTTTTGCCCGGCGAAGTTTTGACGGCCTGAAAAGAGGGTGGGCCTGCTGAGAGATCAAGCCTTTTCAGCCGGCTGCCGAAGAGGCGGGTACAGCGTGGGTTTTGTTAAAGAGCAGGGCTGGAAAACTGAGACCGGCCAGGGCCTGTTTGCGGCCTTTGAACAGGGGTGTGCGCATACGCCCTTTTTTACAGCTGTGCGATAGGCGCATACAGCCGTATCGTTTTAGGGTATAAGCTTCACATATAAAAAGGGCTGCGGCAGGGCCCCGCCGGTACAGGTTTGAAACAGCCGTTCAGACATGGGAGAGACTGCGGGGCGTTTTTCTCCCCGAAAGGTTTTTGTGTGCAGTGAATTGACAGAAAGCGGGAAAAGCGGTATTGTTCAAAAGAGAAAACGAAGGGGGAAGCCATACATATGGAGATGGAAAAAAAGCAGACTGCGGAAGCATGGGCGCGGCGGGCAGGGACGGTATATGCCGCAGCCGTGCTGTTTTGGCTACCGCTGTATTTATATAACGGCTATCTTCAGCTGATCGACGGCAAAGCGGCCCTTTTTTATTTTTTTACCATACTGTGCGGGGCTTTTGTATGCGTATGTTTGGCGCGGGCCGGGCGTATGGGGCGCGGGCGGGATCTCTCTTTTTTATGGCTGCTGGGCCTGTGCGCGGTTTATGGCGTAAGCACCCTTTTATCGCCGGATGCCCATACCGCTTTTTGGGGGCTTGCCGGGCGCGACAACGGCTTTTTGATGCTGCTTATGTGCAGCGCGGGTTATTTTATTGTGAAAACGACCGTCCGCGCGGCGGATGTGCGTTTTTTGCTTGTGGCTTTTTTGGCCGGGGCCGTCTGCACGGCGGCGGTGGGCTGGCTGAACTATTTTATGTGCGACCCCTTCGACGTATATTACGCTGTGCCGCCGCAGGAGGGACATGTATTTCTTTCAACTGTGGGGAACACCAACTTTTTTGGGGGGCTGATGGCGATGAGCGCCCCCGCCGCCCTGTACGCCTGTGCCCACGCAGAGAAGAAAAAAGCCCTGTACGGTTATGGCGCGGCGGCGGCCGTGCTGTGCGGCGCGCTGATACCGGCGGGCAGCGACGGCGCGTGGTTTGGCTTTATCATAGCGGCGGGGGTTTTGCTTTGCGCAAAAAAGACGGGCCCAAGGCAGGCGGCGCGTATTTTTGCGGCAGGCGGCTGTGTGTGTTTGATAGGGGGCGTTACCGGGTTTGCAGCCGCCGCCCTGCCGGTGCGCGGGCCGCTGCGCACCTTTTCGGCCCTAATATGCAGGCCCCAGGCCGCAGTGGTGGGGGGCATTGTCTGCGGGCTGCTGTTTTTGTGGCTGCGCAGAAGAAAAAAAAGCAGCGCGGGGCTGTTTCGGTGGCTGGCAGCAGTTGCCGCCGCCGGTTTGCTACTGCTGCTTATAGCTGTGAACTGTACGGCGCTGCCGCTGGGAGGGCTGGAAGACCTGCTGCGGTTTGGGCCGCGCTGGGGCTCTAACCGGGGGTATGTGTGGGACAGGCTGTGCTACCTTTTTGGGCAGGAGCTGACGCCGCTGCAAAGGCTGATCGGGGTAGGGGCCGACGGGGTGGACGCGCTGCTGAACCCCCATTACACGGCCTATATCACCGCTATGAACGGCAGCACCTTTGATTCTGCCCACAATGTCTATTTACAGCAGCTGCTTTGCGGCGGTATTTTAGGGGCGTTGTGCTGGTGCGGCTTTTGGGCCGGGCGGATAAAGGACGCGGTAAAGGCGGCGGGTTTTGTGGGGCCGGTATTGGCCGCATACGCGGTGCAGGCCTTTTTCAGCATCGATATGCCCGCGGTGCTTCCGCTGGCTTTTGTGCTGGCGGCCCTTGCGCGCTTACCGGCAGCGCAGCCCGCGCCGCTGGAGGAAAATAAAAAAATGGCGATAGGCACGGCGGC
>JAUNTE010000127.1 GCA_030538855.1 Oscillospiraceae bacterium | reverse complement strand
CTTCAAACCATAACCTAACAAAACGTTTGGTATGTATTCTTTTGTTTCCAGCCCTTTATATTTGCCAAAATAACCAGCCATATGTATAGCCCGTTCCATATTGCCGCATAAAATACTATTGAACATTGATTCATACACAAACGTTGTTACCTCTTCGCGCTCAATGGCGTATTCCTTTTTTCAAATTCATTATAAATCCATTCTCTGGCCAAAGCAGCACGATAAAAATTCTTCCTGCTTTCCATTATATTGCTGTAATATAAGAAATCCGGCATTGCCAATGTTTTTCTGTCAAACTCTATGCCAGACATCAAAACAGGTATATTGCCCTCATTGTTAAGTATATGCGTTTCCTCTAAACGCAATATTTCACGCGTATCTTTATAGCACGACTCAAAGTCCACTTCAATCGTAACCATTATTTCTTCCTCGAATTTTGAATCAGCAAATGCACCTTATCCGCCAAAGGCGGCCTGCTCTTTTTTACATTCTATCCCATGAAACTGTTCCGCTCAATGCTGTTTGGTGAAACTGACGGCGTTTTTACCAACAACACTTATCTACAACCGGGACTTTTCTGCGCCGCCTGCGGCCCCGGCATTTTTGCCGCATACGCGTCCCCCTGTTTTAACACCTTGCCACTGCCCGCCGCCGCGCCATACAAAAGGCAGGGCGCTGAAAATCGGTATCTTTGGCTGCATCTTCTAAAAATATTTCCCACCCTTTCGGCTTTCGCCGCCCTTCTTTCTCTTTTTTGCCGCTTTGGCGCAGGCCGGATAACGGTTCTACACAAAGCCCGTACAGGGCGGCAAAAGGGCGCGGGGCGGGCTGTGCCGCCGGGCGGCCCCGCGCGTATTTTCTATAAAAAGGCAGGGCGCGGGGTATACCCCGCGCCCTGCCTTTTTATATGCTTTCAGCCGGTTCTCCGGCCACGCCCCCGTCTTTCTGTCAAAAGGCGATCTTTTTGGTGATATAGCCCTCCAGCTCTTCTATGGGGATGCGCTCCTGCTGCATGGTATCGCGGTCACGCACCGTCACGCAGTTGTCGCCGGGCACGCCCTTTTCCGCGTCCCCCACCGTGTCAAAATCCACCGTGATGCACAGCGGCGTGCCGATCTCGTCCTGACGGCGGTAGCGTTTGCCGATGCTGCCCGCCTCGTCGTAATCCACCATAAAGTTTTTGGCCAGCCGGGCGTAGATTTCCTGCGCTTTGCCGCCCAATTTTTTTGAAAGGGGCAAAACCGCCGCTTTATACGGGGCCAGCGCCGGGTGCAGGCGCAGCACCACCCGCACGTCGTTTTTGGCCTCGTCTACCACCTCTTCGTCGTAGGCCTCGCACAAAAAGGCCAGCGCCACACGGTCGGCCCCCAGCGACGGCTCGATCACATAGGGTATATACCGCTCGCCTGTCTCCGGGTCAAAATAATCCAGCGATTTTCCGCTCGCCTCCTGATGGCGGCCAAGGTCATAATCGGTGCGGTCGGCAATGCCCCACAACTCGCCCCAATCGGTAAACGGAAAAGCGTACTCGATATCGGTGGTCGCGCGGGAATAAAAGGCCAGCTCGGCCGGTTCATGGTCGCGCAGGCGCAGGTTTTCCTCATGGATGCCCAGGCTCAGCAGCCAGTTTTTGCAGGCGTCCTTCCAATAGGCAAACCATTCAAGGTCGGTGCCCGGCTTGCAGAAAAACTCACACTCCATCTGCTCAAACTCGCGGATACGGAAAATGAAGTTCCCCGGTGTGATCTCATTGCGAAAAGCCTTTCCCACCTGGCACACGCCGAAGGGCAGCTTGCGGCGGGTGGTGCGCTGGATATTTGAAAAATTGACAAAGATGCCCTGCGCCGTCTCAGGCCGCAGGTAGCAGGTGCTTGAAGAATCCTCCGTCACGCCGATGGCGGTTTTGAACATCAGGTTAAATTTACGGATAGGCGTAAAATCGTGCTTGCCGCACATGGGGCACACCACGTCCTCATGCTGGGCGATGTAATCGTCCATCTCGTCAAAGGTCAGCGCGTCCACGTTCACTTCGGGGTGTACGTCGCCTATCAGCTTGTCGGCGCGGTGGCGCGCTTTACAGGCGCGGCAGTCCAGCAGCGGGTCTGAAAATCCCGCCACATGCCCGGTGGTGATCCACGTCTGGGGGTTCATGATGATCGCCGCGTCAAGGCCCACGTTGTACGGGCTCTCCTGCACAAACTTTTTCCACCAGGCGCGTTTCACGTTGTTTTTAAACTCAACGCCCAAAGGGCCGTAATCCCATGAGTTTGAAAGCCCGCCGTAGATCTCGCTGCCGGGGTATACAAAACCGCGCCCCTTACACAGGGCCACGATCTTGTCCATCGTCTTTTCGCTTTTTTTCATGCTTCTTCCTCCTCCGGGGCCGCTGGCTGCGGCCCGGTAATTATTACGCTTTATTGTAAGCCCGGGCGGGGCGGTTCGTCAAGTGCGGGGACGCTTTTTTATGCGCCTGCCGCCCTTTGGCCCCCCTCCATGTAAACCCGGCCGATGCACCCCCCTCTTATTACGGGACAGCCTAAGCGGAACGGGCCGCCCCTGGCAGCCCCGCTTTGTTTTTCAGCAAAGCGCAAAATACTCTTACAAAAGGCCCGGCGTCTCCGGCATAGAAAAGCAAGAAAAAATAAAATTTTTTATTTCTCCATATCTCCTCTTTATCGTCCCATTTCCGGACATGCCGTGGAAACATACGCGCTTTTTACCAGCAATCACAAATAACGGCCGCCCTTTGGCATGAAGGATCATCATCCATGCAGCGCCTTTTTGTGCGGGGCGCTTTCAAAACCGGTGCCTTTAAAAAACCGGCGTTTTTTGGCATATCCCCCTCTTCTTTTCGCCATTTCTGTTTCACAACAAAAATGGCGTTTCTTTTCCCGTTGTGCTATAATAAAAATGTTCATGACATAAACGCTGTACGCGCCGTCTCTTTTCGCCGCATGATATACACAGGAGGTTTCTATGGACGATCCCATCATCATTTATCGTAAAAAGGGCAAACAGCTCTGGTATATATTGGGGGCGCTGCTGTTCACCCTGCTGTGCGGCCTGCTTTTTTTCGCCGACAGCCTTTTAGGCCCCGACGTTTACCAAAACCTGGCGGATGACATGTTTTTTTACTGGCTGTTTAAAGCCGTCCTCTTCATCGGCTTTTTCTTTTTTGCCTGCTGCACCGGGTATTATATCAAAGAGTTTACCCATCCCCGCCCGGTACTGACGGTGGATGAAGCCGGTATCACCGATTACAGTTCGGCCCTGGGCCTCGGCTTCCTCCCGTGGAAGGACGTGCGGCGCATTTACGCCGCGCCCTATATGCGTCAGGTGTATATCGAGGTGGAACTGGCGAATGAAGAAGCTTATCTCGGGCGTTTAAAAACCTGGAAGCGCAAAACCATAGCCGCCAATAAAAAGCTGGGCCTGCAGGCGGTCTCCATCGTACTCAACGCAACAGGCCACGACCCCTACGTCATCGCGCCCCTGATGCAGGAAATGCTGGAGCAGGCCCAGCAGCAGGCTTTGTGACCGCGTCAGCCTGTAATATAAAAAAGAAAAAAGCGTTTCACGGTTTTCTATCGTGAGACGCTTTTTATAGTGGTTCACCTATGTCTTCTCTGCGCTAACCCCCCGCGCTTGACCGACGCTGTCACCGGTCAGCCTGCGGCGCTGTTCTTTCCATCCGCCGTATTGGCGTAAATAAACTCCACTTCCTGAAAATTTTTGTGGGTCGTCTCTATTCCTTCCACACTGATATACACAAACTATTCCTATAACGGTTTTTATATCTATTGCAGCAAGTCGTCGTACGTCACGCCCAATGCGTTTTTAATGCCTCGTAATTGTTCCGCGTAAATATGCTGCGTTTCGCGTTCTATTTTTACTAAAGCTTCGCGCGTCATACACACGTTCAGGCGGTCAAGTTCAGCCACCAGCTCCGTCTGCTTCATCTTCTTTTTTAACCGCAAAGCGCGGATATTTTTCCCTATATGAATACTGTCCTGCTTTATTTTTTGCTTCCCCATATTCCTGCTCCTGTAAAAAAGGACTGATTTCAGTTCATTTCCACTTTATTTTAGAGAAAAGCCATGTGATGATGGGACCCATTTCAGTCCACTATTTTCGAAATCCTAGTTCAATCATAAATACCAAAAAACCAAATCGTTCTACGGTATTTATAGATCACGTCCTATCTTGTTATTAAAATTTAAAAATGCCTCTTTTTCAACAGGCCGTTATATATCGCCCCCACTGCCTTTCGCATAACCCATAACGGTTCCGCTGTCGCTCATTGTACCGCCCCGGCAAACAAGTTTGCCGGGGCGGTTTTTTATTGCAGCCAGCCGTACCGCTTTACGCGGGGCACTGTTTGGTCCCATTTCCCCTTTTTTCGCATAGATTAAACAGAGGCCGCGCTTTGTATCAGATACCCCGGCAAAAGCAGGGCGGCAAAAATGGGTGAAAAGGTAGGGTGAAAATGACAACCATCAGCCTTTGTATGATCGTAAAAAATGAAGAGGAGGTACTGGCCCGCTGCCTTGACAGCGTAGCCGGGCTGGCAGATGAAATCGTCATCGTGGATACCGGCTCTTCAGATAAAACCAAACAGATCGCAGCGCGGTATACGCAAAATTTATATGATTTTGTCTGGACAGACGATTTTGCGGCGGCGAGAAACTTCTCTTTCTCCAAAGCTTCTATGGCGTACTGCATGTGGATGGACGCGGACGACGTGCTGGAGCCACAGGAGCGAGAGAAGTTTTTAAGCCTGAAAGCCACGCTTGACCCAGCCACCGACGTGGTGATGATGAAGTACAACACCGCTTTTGACGAAGGCGGCAAACCCGTTTTCTCGTACTACCGTGAACGATGGCTGAAAAACAGCCCCGCCCTTCGCTGGGTAGGGCAGGTGCATGAGGTTGTGCCGCCATGCGGAAAAATCTATTATGCGGATATCGCCCTCAGCCATAAAAAGCTGCGCGCGCCTGACCCGGACAGAAACCTGAAGATCTACCAAAAGCTGCTGGCTGAAAACCAGGTACTTGAGCCGCGCCAGCAATATTATTACGGGCGCGAATTGTATTATCATTGCGCTTACGCGGATGCTGCCGCGGCGCTGGAAGCTTTTCTCGATATGCCCGCGGGATGGACGGAAAACAAAATCGAGGCGTGCGCCCTCTGCGCCGATTGCTGCCAAAAGCTTGGGCAAGAGGCCCGCGCCCTGCAAACGCTTTTTCGCAGCTTTGCCTTGGATGTGCCCCGGGCGGAAATATGCTGCGATATCGGCAGCTGCTTTTTCGCGCGTCAAAACTACCGGCTTGCGGCCTATTGGTATCTGACAGCCACAAAATGCGAGAGGGACGACACCCGCGGCGGCTTCATCCGGCCCGACTGTTACGATTATATTCCGTTTTTGCAGCTGTGCGTCTGCTGCGACAAATTGGGAGACCCTGAAAGAGCGCGGGCTTATAACGACAAAGCGGGCGCGTGCAAACCGGATTCTCAGGCATATCTGTTCAACAAACGGTACTTTGAAAAGCGCAAACCCAGCTGAAAAACGGCCCGCAGGCCTGACATGCCAGCCATCATAAAAACCGGCGCCGCATGCCGGATAACAAAAGAAAGGGCGCGATCATTTGAACCAGAATTACAGAAACCGCAGCTGCAGCAGCGGTTCCAACTGCCCTCACTGCTGTGAGCGCGGCCCCATGGGGCCGAAGGGAGACCCCGGCCCCCAGGGCTGCCCGGGGATAAAAGGCGACCCCGGCTGTCCCGGCCCCAAAGGTGACCGGGGAGACCAGGGCCCGCAAGGCTGCCAGGGCCTGCCGGGTGAACCCGGCCCCAGAGGCCCCCGCGGCAACACCGGCCCCGCAGGGCCAAAAGGAGAGACCGGCCCCAGAGGACCCATTGGCCCCCGCGGCTATATGGGGCCGCAGGGCGTACCCGGCCTGCAGGGGGTGCGGGGCGACATCGGCCCAAAGGGAGACCCCGGCTGTGAAGGCCCGCAGGGAGAAATTGGCCCCATGGGGCCAATTGGGCCAAGAGGGCCACGGGGCCCCGAAGGGCCGCAGGGAGAAATTGGCCCTATGGGGGTGCGCGGCCTGCCCGGCCCTATGGGCCCTACCGGCAGCGAAGGGCCCATGGGGCCGCAGGGT
>JAUNTE010000126.1 GCA_030538855.1 Oscillospiraceae bacterium | reverse complement strand
GACGGCGGCAAAAATATATAAATGCTGCGCGATCTCGGCCAGCGGAGAACTGCCCGAAGAGATGCGGGTGGTGATACCGCAGGCGGCCAACGACCTGCTTGAAATAGAGGGCGTAGGGGCAAGCTTTGTGGCGGTGCAGATGGGGGATATGATCTCGATTTCGGCCCGCAGCATGGGCGAGATCAACGTGCAGGTGATCATGGAGGCGCTGGGCGGCGGCGGACATTTGACGATGGCCGGGGCGCAGCTGAAGGGCACGAGCCTGGAGGAAGCGTGGAAGCAGCTGATAAGCGCCATCGATCAATATTGGGAAAACAGCCGAAAGGAAGGGAACAAAGCATGAAAGTGGTTTTGAAGACCGATGTGAAGGGCACGGGGAAAAAAGACGAGTTGGTAGAGGTTTCGGACGGATATGCCCGTAACTTTTTATTTCCGCGCAAGCTGGCTGTGGCGGCGGACGCGGCGGCGGTAAACGATGTGCGCAACAAAGAGGCGGCGCGGCAGCATCATAAAGAGGAAGAGGAGGCCGCGGCGCGGGCGCTGGCGGCTAAAATCGACGGCGGCAGGCTGACGGTGCACGCCAAGGCCGGAAGCGGCGGCCGGCTGTTTGGCGCCGTGACCGCGAAGGATATTGCCGCGGCGGCGGCCTCTGCCTACGGCGTAGAGGTGGACAAACGTAAAATCGTGCTGACGGCCGACATCAAGAGCTATGGCAGCTATCCGGTGGAATTCAAGGTGTATCCCGGCGTGAGCGCCACCGTGACCGTCAGCGTAGAGGAGTAAAAAACAGATGGCCGATCAGCATCAGCTTGCATTGTCGCTGGAATCGATGGGCGTTAACCTGCCCTACAGTATGGAGGCCGAGCAGGCCGTATTGGGGGCCGCCATCCTGAACAAGGAGACGGTGCCCCGTATGGTGGAGGTGCTGCGGCCCGAGCATTTTTATGCCCGGCAGAACGGCGAGATATTTGCCGAGATCACCCGCCTTTTTATGAATTCAGACCCTGTGGATTTTGTGACGCTGCTGGCAAGGGTGGCGGACGCGGGCGTTTTTGAGACCGAGGAAGAGGCGAAGGTCTATCTCACCACCCTGGCCGAGACAGTGCCCAGTTTGTCTCATGTGGACAGCTACATGGACATTGTGCAGGAAAAATATCTGATACGCACCCTGATGAATGCGGCGCGGGAGATATTGGAACAGGCCGAGGAGGAGAGCGACGCGGCCCTGCTGCTGGAATCGGCCGAGCAGAAGATTTACGAGATACGGCGCGGACGGGACCAGAGCGCTTTGCAGCCCATGAAAAGCGTTTTGATGGATACGCTGTCGCACCTGCAGAAGATCAGCGGGCCCGAACGGGACAAATACGCGGGCATCCCATCGGGGTTCAAGCTTTTGGATAAGACGCTGACAGGCCTTGGACGCAGCGACCTTATTATTCTGGCCGCGCGCCCCGGTATGGGCAAGACCTCTTTCGCGCTCAACATCGCCACCAATGTGGCCCGGCGGCAAAAGGTGCCGGTGGCTATTTTTTCATTGGAGATGACAAAGGACCAGTTGGTGACCAGAATATTGAGCAGCGAGGCGAGGGTGAACAGCCAGGCGCTGCGCACCGGCAATCTCTCGCAGAGCGATTGGAACGACCTGGCCCTTGCCAGCGAGCTTATGAGCCAGGCGCCTATTTATCTGGACGATACTTCAAATGTGACGGTGGCCGAGATCAAGGCCAAGGTGCGCCGTATCGATCAGGACCCCGGCAAACCCGACGTCGGGCTTATCATCATCGACTATTTGCAGCTGATGAACTCGGGCAAACGCACCGATTCACGGGTGCAGGAGATCAGTGAGATCACCCGTAATTTAAAAATCATGGCGAAAGAGCTGAACGTGCCGGTCATCACCCTGTCGCAGCTCTCGCGCGCCACCGAGCGCAGCTCTACCAACAACCACCGGCCGACGCTTTCAGACCTGCGGGATTCAGGCTCTATCGAACAGGATGCGGACGTGGTGATGTTTTTGCTGCGTGAGGCCTATTATGATGAAAATGAAAACGCCGACCGGCGGGCGGCTACCTGCATTGTGGCGAAAAACCGTCACGGCGAGGTGAACGACGTGCCTTTGATGTGGGACGGAGAACATACCCGTTTCACCGATGTGGATTTTAGAAGCTATGACGCATGACGCATATGAAAAAGCGCGGGGGCTGTGCCTCCGCCTTTCGCTTATTTCCTCAGGCCAGCGGGTGACCGTCGCACTGTCGGGCGGGGCGGATTCGATGGCGCTGACGCATATCCTGCTGCGGCTGCGGGAGGAACTGGGGTTTACCTTGTCGGCTGCGCATTTAAACCATGGCCTGCGCGGAGAGGAGAGCGACCGGGACGAGGATTTTGTACGGGCCCGCTGTGCCGAGTGGGGGCTGCCCCTCACCGTGGGCCATGCCGCGCTTGGCGAAAGGCAAAAGCCAAAAGGCTATACCCTTGAGCAGTGGGCCCGAGAAGAACGGTATGCGTTTTTGCGCCGCGCGGCCCAGGGCGGAAAGATCGCGACGGCGCATACGTTGTCTGACCAGGCTGAAACCGTGCTTTTGCATCTGGCCCGCGGGGCGGGCTGCCGCGGCGCGGGTGGTATACAGCCCAGCCGTGAAGATGTGATACGGCCGCTTTTAGAGGTATCACGCGCAGAAATAGAAGCTTACTGCGCCGCGCACAGCCTTTTTTATGTGACGGACAGCACCAATGCGGACACGGTTTATGCGCGGAACCGGGTGCGGCTTGAGGCGGCCCCCGCCCTGAAAAAGATCAACCCCCGGATGGAAGAGGCCCTGGGCCGCTTTGCCTGTGAGCAGAGAGAACTGACCGCGTTTTTGGACGGGGAGGCAGAGGCGCTGCTGGACAGGGCAAAAAGAGAGAACGGATATGACGCTGAAATTTTGCGCGGCGCCAAAGCGCCGGTGCTGAAAACGGCTTTGGCGCGGCTGCTTTCTATCAAGGGACAGCCCAGCGAAAAGCTGGTGGCGCTGACGCTGGACATGCTGGAGAAAAAAACAGGCGCGGTAGAGGCCGCGGGCGGTGTGATACTGGAATGCAGCGGCGGCCTTTTGCACTACCGGCGTGAAAAAACAGAAGAAATTTGCTGGGAAATACCTTTTGCATGCGGTGAGATACAGCTGCCCACAGGGAAAAAAATAACGGCAGAGATGGTTACCTGTGAAGAAACTATTAAATTTCAGCAAATTGAAAAAAAGACCTTAAAATTTTTGGCGGATTATGATAAAATACTAGGCAACGCCAGCTTACGGGCGGCAAGGCCCGGTGACAGGTATGCGCCGGAGGGGCATACCATTACCAAAACCATGAAACATCTGCGGCGGGAGAACGGCATCCCGGCGGAGGAAGAGATCGTGGTGCTGGCGGCCGGAAACAAGGTGTTTTGGGCGGCGCCGTTTGGCTTTTCACGCGAGGTGCGTCTGCGGGAAGGCGAACGGCCCAGCCGGGTGCTTTTTTTGAAAAGTGAAGAATAAAGGGGCGTAATATCGATGCAGAGAATGCAGGACGACATTGTGGACGTATTATATAGTGAGGAAGAGCTGAAAACCAAGGTGGCTGAGCTTGGGGCGCGGATCACCCGGGATTATGAGGGAAAGAATTTATTGCTGGTAGCGGTGCTGAAAGGGGCGGTCGTGTTTTTGACAGACCTGATGCGCAGCATCGACTTACCGGCGGAAATCGATTTTATGGTGGTTTCTTCTTACGGAACAGGGGTAAAAAGCTCCGGCGTGGTTAAAATAATCAAAGATTTGGACACTCCCGTCGAGGGACGGGACGTACTGGTGGTGGAGGATATTCTGGATTCAGGCCTGACGCTGAGTTATATCAAAGGCATTTTGCAGGACCGGCATCCCGCCAGCATCCGCATTGTGACGCTGCTGGATAAGCCCAGCCGCCGCAAAGCGGCCCTATACGCCGACTACAGCGGATACGAGGTGCCGGATGAATTTGTCGTGGGATATGGCCTTGATTACAATGAAAGATACCGTAATCTGCCATATATTGGTATTTTAAAACCGGAGGTCTATTCCAGCTGAGAGCGGCCTGCCAAAAAAATTAGGAGTTGAATGCACTGAATGAAAAAGCAGAGAAACAACAGTATCGGCTTTATCCTGCTCATTTTACTGGGGGTTGTGGTGATCGCCGTATTGTTGAGCGGCAACATGACCCGGACGGCGACGGTAAAATATTCCGAAGTACTGAACCTGTTTAAAACCAATCAGGTATCAGAGTTTTTGCTTGACCTGAACAATGGAAAACTGACGATGGTGCTGCGTGACGCGGCGCCCTCGGGCGGTGCGGCGGAGATCGGTTCGCCCGGGGCGTCTTCACAGGCAAATTCTCAGGCGCCCGGTGCGCAGGGAGAAAGCGACACGCAGCGTAATGATAACGCGGCGCTGGGCGAGTATCTGTTTGGGCAAAGCGGCGCGACGGGCAAAAGGATGGAATATACCGTGCCGTATATGGGGCTGTTCCTGGAACAGGTCATCCCCATGGTGGACGCCTATAACGCCGAGCACCCTGAAACGTTTATCAATTATGATTTTATCCAGGCGTCCAATAATACCATGTGGTACAATATTGGCATGTTGGTAGTGATGGCGCTGCTGCTGGGCGGTTTTTGGTTTTTGATGACCCGCCAGGCGGGCGGCGGCAAAATCATGAACGTAGGCAAAGCGAAAGTGAAGGATCAGGCGGGAGAGAGAAACCCCAAGACCTTTGCCGACGTGGCGGGCGCGGACGAAGAGAAAGAAGAACTGCAGGAGATCGTCGAGTTTTTAAAAGACCCGGGTAAATTCAGCGTTCTCGGCGCGCGGATCCCGCGCGGCGTACTGCTGGTGGGCCCTCCGGGTACGGGTAAAACGCTGCTTGCCAAGGCCTGCGCGGGCGAGGCGGGGGTGCCGTTTTACTCGATTTCCGGCTCAGACTTTGTAGAGATGTATGTGGGCGTGGGCGCCTCCCGCGTGCGCGACCTGTTTGATAAAGCCAAAAAGACGGCCCCCAGCATCGTGTTTATCGATGAGATCGACGCGGTGGGCCGCCAGCGCGGCACCGGATTGGGCGGCGGACACGATGAACGGGAACAGACCCTGAACCAGCTGCTGGTGGAGATGGACGGCTTTGGCGTCAATGAGGGCGTTATCGTGATTGCGGCAACCAACCGCGCGGATATTCTTGACCACGCCCTGCTGCGCCCCGGCCGGTTTGACCGGCAGGTGTATGTGGGCAGGCCGGACGTAAAGGGACGCGAAGAGATTTTAAAGGTGCATACCCGCAACAAGCCTCTTGGCCCGGATGTAGAGCTTTCGACCGTGGCGAAATCAACGGCCGGGTTTACCGGCGCCGATCTTGAAAACCTTGTGAACGAGGCGGCGCTGTCGGCGGCTAAAAAAGGCCGTAAAGCCATTATGGAAAAAGATATTGAAGAGGCCAGCGTAAAGGTGCAGGTAGGCACCGAGAAAAAGAGCCGGGTAGTGACCGAGGAGGAAAAACGCCTTACCGCTTATCACGAGGCCGGCCACGCCATCACCTCTTATTACAGCAATACCAGCGACCCGGTGCATCAGATCTCGATCATCCCCCGCGGGATGGCGGGCGGCTATACGATGTATCTGCCTGAAAAGGACGACAGCTTCATCACAAAAACCAAAATGCAGGAGGATATCATCTCTTTGCTGGGCGGCCGTGTGGCTGAGAAGCTGGTGCTGGACGACATTTCGACCGGGGCCTCGAACGATTTGGAACGCGCCACCCAGACTGCGCGCAGCATGGTGATGCGGTACGGATTTTCTGACAGGCTTGGGCCTGTGGTGTATGGAAGCGACCCGCAGGAGACGTTTCTTGGGCGCGATTATGCCAGCGGAAGGACCTATTCTGAAACCGTGGCGGCTGAGATCGACGAGGAGATACGTGACCTGCTGGATGAGGCGTATGAGACCGCCAGCCGTCTGTTGAGCGACCATATGGACCAGCTGCACAAAGTGGCGGCTGCCCTGATGGAACGCGAAAAAGTTTCAGGCGAAGAGTTTAAGACGCTGATGGAGGGCGGAGAGCTGCCTCCCTTTGAATTAGAGGATACCAAAAAGGCCTCTGACAGTAAAAAAGAAGAGCCTTCTGGAAAAAAGGCTGAGACCGGCGCTGAAG
>JAUNTE010000125.1 GCA_030538855.1 Oscillospiraceae bacterium | reverse complement strand
GAAAGATGTACGCCTGTAAAACGAAAAAATAGTTTTTGTCTGTAAAAACAGGTCCTTTTATTGTCCGGCAGCTATTTTGCGCGGCGATAAACAATAAAATAGAGAAGAAAAAAGGAGTGTGTTGATATGATCATCAAAAACGGTATGGTTTTCAGCGATCGATTTGAATTTGTCAAAGCCGACGTCTTGGTGGAAGACGGCAAGATCAAAGCGGTGGCCCCCTGCGGGCAGCTGGCCGGCGAAGGTGAAGTGATCGACGCGGCCGGTAAATATGTAGCGCCCGGCTTTGTAGACGTGCATGTACACGGGGCGGCGGGGGCCGATTTTTGTGACGGCGCGCCCGAGGATATTGAGAAAATGGCGGCCTATGAGGGCAGCGTTGGCGTCACCAGCTTTTGCGGCACCACCATGGCGTTCAGCGAGGAAATTTTGAACGGTATTTTTGACGCGGCCAAACAGGTGCGCGGCAACCGCAAACAGGGCAGCGCCAATCTTATCGGCATCAATATGGAGGGGCCTTTTTTCAATAAGGCAAAAAAGGGCGCCCAGGCCGAAAAATATATCGTCGACCCCGATCTGCCCATGTTCCGCCGCCTGTATGAGCGCAGCGGTCGGATGATCCTTTTGGTGGACGTTGCGCCTGAGCTCTCGGGCAGTGTTGAGTTTATCAAAGAAGCCAGCCGTGAGTGCGCGGTTTCTGTGGCGCATACCTGCGCTGATTATGAAGAGGCAAAGGCCGCTTTTGAAGCGGGCGCAAACCATGTTACCCATCTGTACAACGCCATGCCTCCGTTTACGCACCGTGACCCCGGCGTTGTGGGCGCGGCCTGCGATTACGCTGATTTTGTCGAGCTGATCTGCGACGGCATCCACATTCATCCTTCGGTGGTGCGCAGCGTCTTCAAAATGTTCGGAGAAGACCGCGTCTGCCTCATCAGCGACAGTATGCGCGCCGCCGGTATGCCCAACGGCGTTTACAGCCTGGGCGGCCAGACGGTATATATGACGGACGGCAAGGCCACGCTGGAGGACGGCACCATCGCCGGAAGCGCCACCTGCCTGCCCGAGTGCTTCCGCCGCGCGGTGAAATTCGGCGTTCCGCTTGAAAGCGCGCTGCGCGCTGCTACGGCAAACCCGGCTAAAAGCGTGGGTAAATATGATGAGATCGGGTCTCTTACCGCGGGCAAACGCGCCGATATCGTCATTTTGGACGCAGAGCTGCAGCCGGCTGTCATTATTATGGAGGGAAAAGTGCAGTAACGCGGCTTTTCTTCCCGGTTGATATTTTACAAGAGGCCCCCGTTCTGAAAAGAACGGGGGCCTCTTACATTTCATATCGGGTAAAAAAGAATGTTACCGGCGTGTTTATGGCGGCGGATGAAGTATGAAGGGGAGAATGAAAAGACCTTGCGCCATGCTGGATAAAGCCGCCGGAAAAGAGGGGCAAAGCTGTGGAAAAGTTTAAAGTTTGGGGATTGCAGGCGGGCGGCTGATTTTTCACCCCTGAAGAACATTACCAGCGCTGTTTTTCATACCGGCACGGAAATATAGGGGATGAAACACCGGCTAAAAAATGAAGAGCAGCGCGATAGAGAAGATAAGGCTTGTTTTCACCTTCCAAAACGCACAGCTTCACCATAAAAATAGGGGATATGCGGCGGTGGAGTGTGGTTTCTTACCCCCTAAAGCCTGTAAAACCGGTATCTTTGTTTTGCGGCTGCCCAGCCGGGAGAAAAACACCCTTTAAAATACCAGGCGAACGGCAGGGCGATAGGCCACAGTACCCAAAGAAAATAAGCTGTTTGATATTTGCAGATGACAATAGTAGAATGAAAAAGACCGGTCACGTTTTTGCCCGCCTTGGCGGACAAGGCGCACCCGGCCAATCAGAAATTTGTGGGAGGCGGCTATGGACTATAAGATCAGAAAGATAGCGGAGAATGAGTACGGCCTGCTTGAAGATTTTTTGTACGAGGCTATCTTTGTGCCGCAGGGGACGCCGGCGCCGCCGAAAGAGATCCTTCATCAGCCGGAGCTGCAGATCTATACAGCCGGTTTTGGGGATGAAAAAGACGATATCGGCCTGATTGCGGAAGTTCAAAAAAGGTGGCGGGCGCTGTTTGGGTACGCGTGATGGACGATTACGGACATATAGACAACGATACGCCGTCCTTTGCGATTTCTTTATATCAAGAGTATCGTGGAAGGGGGATCGGCTCGGCGCTGATGAAAGAAATGCTTCGTGTTTTGAAAGAGAGAGGATACCGGCAGGCGTCGCTGGCCGTACAAAAGGCAAACTACGCTGTAAAAATGTATCAAAAAGCAGGGTTTCAAATTGTTGATGAGAACGAGGAAGAATATATCATGCTTTGCCGTTTGCGTTAAGATCCTTCTGCTTTTTTGCGGGGGCTGGCTGTCAAGATATAACAGGGCGCTTTTTCTTTCGCTGCTTTCATGGCGGCGCAGGGCATGGGACTTTCTGTTTTGGGCAGGATAAAAAATCCGTTTTGGGACGCCCCAAAACCAAAGGCAGTGTGCCGCCGGGCGCCATTTTATAAAAACGCCCGGCCAGGCGGGCGGCCCTTGTTAAAACGGGCCGTCCGCTTTTTCAAGCGCGGCGGCCAGCGCCCGTGGGGTTGAAAATGCCGCGCGCGGCATACGGGCGGGAGAAAATGAAACCCCGGCGGCCTGCAATTCATCCGCCAGACGGATAAACGCAAGAGAATCCAAAAGCCCGCTGTCTAAAAGCTCGGTATCGGGCAAAATGCCGCCCCGTGCGCAGACGCGGTCAAGAATAGTTAAAATCAAAGCGAGCACAGGCGCGCCGCCTCCTCTCTCAGGGTGTTACGGTCAAGTTTGCCGTTTTCAGTAAGCGGCAGGCTGGGTACGATTTTAAAAATATGCGGCATCATATAGGCGGGTAAAAAAGCCGCCGCCCGGTCACGCAGCTGCCGCGGCGAAAGGGCGGATACCGCAAAGACGACGATTTTTTCCGTCTCTCCGCGACTGTTCTCAACAGGTACTGCTGCCGCGGCAGCCACCCCGCAGTGGGTACAAAGCGTCTGCTCAATGTCCCCCGCCTCAATGCGGCAGCCTGCGTATTTAAATTGGCCGTCCCTTCGGCCGTCCAGATAGAGAAAACCGCCGGCGATATGCGCAAGGTCTCCGGTAGCGTACCGGCGTACCCCGTCTTTGAACGAAAAAGCCGGGCTGGAAAGGCCCGCATATCCGCCGCATACACTTTTGCCCGAAAGGTATAATTCATGTTCGTCACTGACAGAGAGCCCGGCTGCCGCGCCGGATACCCGCCCGACGGGAAGAGAAGGGCCTGCGTTTTTCAAAACTTCCTGCGTGATCTCGACGCTGGCGACAGCGCAGGCGGCCTCGGTAGGGCCGTAGGCGTTTATGACGGCCGTATGGGGAAAGCGTGCCCGCAGCTTTTGCACCAAAGCGGGCTGAAGACGCTCTCCGCAAAACCAAAAATACCGCAGCCCGGGCAGCATGGCCTCGTCAAAAGAGGGGTCGCACAAACACAGGGCCGCAAAAGAGGGCGTCCATACCGCCAGCTCGGCCCCGGATTGCCGGAACGTCTCAAACAGAGAGGCAAAGTCTGCCGCCGCAGGGATGACCAAACGCGCCCCCCAAAAGAGCGTGGGGAAAAAATGCGCGTCGGACAGATCAAAAAAGAAAGGGGCCTGCCCCAAAATCACCCGGGGCTGCCGGGCGGCAAACCAGGGCTGCAAGGTAAACCATCGGGTGAAATGTTCCAGGTTTTCGCGCAGGACGCATACGCCTTTCGGTACGCCGCTGCTGCCCGAGGTGAAAAAATAAGCGGCGGGCGACAGAGGGTCCTGCGGTTCGGCTTCAAACGCGGCGCCCATGCCGCATAGGGCGCGGATGCGCCCCGCATACCAGGTGAGGGTGGGGTCAAAGGCAGAGGGACGCTCTGTTTCGGGCGCAAGCAGCAGCCCCGCGCCGCAGACGCGCCAAATATGTTCAAACCGGACAGGAGGCAGTGAAAGAGAGACCGGCACATATGGCCGCCCGCATAAAAGGCAGGCGGCAATGCAGACGGCGGCCAGCGGCGACGCGCCGCAGCGGATGACCACCGGAGACGGCCCCCCGCAGGAAAGCGCCGCCGCCAGTGAATGCGCGGCGCTGTAAAATTCACGGTAAGACAGCGCCGTCTCTCCGCAGGTGAAGAAAGGGCCGTCGTATCCGGCCTCAAACAAATCGTTCAGCAAGGGCTTTTCCTCCAAATCTCCTCAGGTGGGATGAGGGACGGGTCATAAAGTACCAAAGAGCGGTTTTTCAATAACAGCTCTTTATGCAGCTGCCGTCTGGTATCCGCCGCGCTGACGACGCGCCAAATTTCACTGCACCGAAAAAATTTTTCGCCCTGTTGTTCATAATGGCTGCCGGTTTCTTCTATGCGATATACAACATCTAAAGGACGCTCTGCGCGAAGCTCGCCGCAAAGGTCTCCCTCGCTCAGCCACAGGCGCAGCTGAAAGCTTTGCGCGGTATCGTTTTTTAAACGATAATCGACCGCTTTATACAGGATGCTGGTGCCGGTGCCGAAGGGTACCCTGCGCGCGCTGTCGGGAAACAGCGCGTCGGAATGATGATGCAGCTCGCACACCGTAAGGGGGCTGTGCAGGCAGAGCCAATGGATCATATTGGCAAGCTGGCACAGTCCGCCGCCGATGTCCTCACCCACGGCGCCGCTTTTTATCACAAGCCCGGGCAAAAAGCCGCGTTTTGCAGTGGGGTTTCCTACCCTCTGCCAGAAAGAAAAGGTTTCTCCCGGCCTGAGCAGAAGGCCGTCGATAAATGGCAGCGCCAGTTTTAAATTGACGGTTTTATTGCGCTGAAGACGCGCATCTACCCCCTCAAGCCTGCGCTCAACAGGTGAGCGGTGGCCTTTCAGTAAAACCGGCAGATCATCGGGGCGCTGTACCTGCGCGAAGCGCACTTGATGAAAACTGTCCCGCCATGTACGCCGCAAATTTTCTTTTTTTAATGAGAGACGGTAACAAAAGGGCCCGTATTCACAAAACAGTTTTCTTTGCCGCATGGGGGGCCTCCTATCACAACAAAAATCGAAAAAGTTCGGCCTTTTTTTATTCACAAATTTGTGTTATACTCAAATTTATTATACAAAGCAAACAACTTTTTTACAAGGGAGAGAGTATCTTGCCGATTTTAGACCCCGGACGTTTTAACCGTCCCGGCCCCGGCGTTGCAAAAGATGCACCGCCCAAAAAAGGGCTGGCCCGTTTTTTTGAGATCATGGGCCGTGATTTTTTTGATCTGTTCAAGCTGAACCTGTTGGTTTTGCTTTGCCTTTTTCCCGCCTTGTTGGCGGTGAGCCTGTTTGCCCTGGCCGACGTAAAACCGCTCATCTGGCTGGCGGTGGCGTGGGTGCTGCTGATTCCGGCAGGGCCGGCCGTGGCGGCCATGAACAAATTGACGCTGAATATGGTGCGCGACATCCCCTGCTTTCAATGGGAGGTTTTTAAAAAGGCCTATAAGCAAAATGCAAAGCAGGGTATTGCGGCCATCCTGCTGTTTGGCTTTTTCTTTTTAGGGCTGGGCGTTGCCGCAATGGATTGGCTGATGCAGCCTGAAAAAAATTATGTGATGCTGGCCATCATCGCCATGGCGCTGTATACCGTGACATCGATATTTACCTTTACCTTCAGCCAGATACCGGTGGTTGACCTGCGGTTTGGGGCCATCGTGAAAAATGCGGTGCTGCTGACGCTTGGCCGGGCGAACCGGGGCGTGCCTGCGGTGCTGATACAGCTGCTTGTATTGGGCGCGCTGATTGCCTTTTTGCCGCTGTCGGGCTTTATCTTTTTGTTTGGCGTCTTCTCTATTTTAAATCTGACGGCGAATTTGTGGGTTTGGCCTGCTTTGCAGCTGGTACTGAGAGACGACGCGCAGGCCCCTGACGAAGCGGCGCTTGCACAAAATACAGAGCCGCGGGATACACAGGAATAAAAACAGCACTTTAGCCCCGGGTCTTATGTAAAAACAGAGAAACCAAAATGTTGCAGACAGTGCGCGATTGTAGAGCAGATACACGGACTATTTACTGGGCGATGAGTTTTTTACCGCCGCCGCTGTTTATAAAATAGAGGGCCATTTTATTTTCAAACAGATCTGAGCCCGTTATCAAGAAAAGGACGTTCTCTGAAAAAGAGAACGCCCTTTTCGTTATATTTGCGAACCACCG
>JAUNTE010000124.1 GCA_030538855.1 Oscillospiraceae bacterium | reverse complement strand
GGAGATAAGATAGAGGGAACCCGCTATGGTGAAGTAGGAACGCGTGGGCGTGACGCTGCGGTGTTGACGGTAAAAATCAGATAAGATGGGCGGCAGGCACAGCTGCAGATCTTGTTCGACAGCTGAGATATCCTGAGGTGAAAAAGCTTTTTGCTGTTTCATGAAAAGGGGCGCCGCTGAAACGGCCGGCAGCTGATTGAGATAGGCCTCGGTTTCGTCGTCCAAGCGGTACTGTGCCGCCAGCATACGGCAGGCCTGAGCATGTTCATTGATATATTGACCATGACCGCCCACATGGCAGCAGGTCCTGCGGTGTGTGGCTTTATCCACCAGCTGCATATCGCACATATCACCCTGATAGGGTACCATGTATTTGTGGTGCCAGGTATAGCCGTTGGGCGTGCCTGAAAAACCCGCGGCCTGGTTGCAGGCGGCAAATTCTCTGGCATAATTGCCTACCATTTGAATAGAGACCGTCCCTTTATAAACAGGAGACTGGCAGGCTGAAAAATCAGGCGAGTAGCGAAAACGTTCCTGTGGGTGTGTGGTGGTGATGCTGAGGATGGGAGAGGGGTATGGCTCTCTCCACATCAAATTGTCTTGACTCATAAAAAAGCTCCTTTCAAAATAAAACGTGTAAGGCAGATCTGTCTATACTATATATCCTAAAACGCGGTGCGTTTTACCAACAAAAAACGCGGCCCTCATAAAAATAAGGGCCGCGTACAAAGTTATTTGCTGAGATCTTCTTTTAAAATATGTAAAATGCGCTTTAGCTCCCAGCTGATTTTTTGCTGTGAACAGCCAAGAAGGCGGGCAATCTCGGCCTGGCTGTATTCGTCCTGAAAACGGGCTTTCAAAATGCGGCGCTGCTGCAAAGTCAGCCGTGAGAGGGCTTTGACAAGCCTGCGGTGCAGGTCGGCCCGTTCGGCAAAATACTGGGGGTCTTCACAAAAAGCCTGCTCGAAATCAAACGGCGCGCTGTCGAGAGAGGTCTCACGCAGCAGGCCCCGTCGGCGCAGGTATTCTTCATGAGAATCAAGCTGATATAATACATCGTCTTCAGGGACCTCTGCTAAAAAGTGTCTGCCGAAAAGAAAAATTGGTTGTTTACGTTTACGTTTCATGATTGTGACGTCCTTTCTTATTGTGTTTTGTAAAACGACAAAAAGAAAGGCGTCTAAGGATATTGCCCGGCAAAGCAGTGCCAGTAAAAAAGAAAAAAGAACACCCGGGGAAAGGGGATGAAAGGCTTCATGCCTTCACTATATCTGAAATGCCCGGCGTTTTACCCGAATAAAAATGGAGGCGAAAAAATAAAAATAAAGGCGAAAAAAGAAATAGGGGCCTGTTTTAACAAAGGGGCGGGCAGAGACGGCGCGCGGTGAAAAAAGTATATTTGTTTCACCGCCGGCAAAAAGAGAAAGCCCGTGAAAAGACACGAAGTTTTACGGGCGCGCCCGGCACGGGGATACGGCTCGCCCCTGCCGGGGCGCTGAAAAGATGTACCGGCGAAAAAAGGCCGGCTTTATTGGTAAAACGCCATAGGCTTTTGATGGGCGCGCGCATGCCTGCGCCTGTTTGAGGATGGGCGGGTCATACCCGCAGCGAAGCTTTGCGGCCCAGCATTTCACTGTGTTTTGAAAGCAGAGGGCGGATGACCCCGCGGAGATAGGCCGCGGTTTGTTCGGGGGCGCGGCCGGCAAAACGGGCCGGGTCAAGCAGTACTTCAAGGGCCGCGTTGTCCAGGCCAAAGGCGGCGTCGGCGCATAACAGGCCGGGCAGCGGGTTTTGAAGCCCCTGTTTTTTTACGGCGGCCGCGGCCTGCCCGCTGTACACCCGCAGCTTTTCATGCAGAAGCTGGCGGTCGCCCCCTTTTTTGACGGCGTCCATCATAATATTTTCCGTCGCCATAAAGGGCAGCTCGTTCATCACCCGGGCGTGGATGACGGCGGGGTAAACGATCAGCCCGTCACAGATGCTGAGAAGCAGGTTGAGGATGGCGTCTGTACCTAAAAAAGCCTCGGCCATGGCGATGCGTTTATTGGCGGAATCGTCCAGCGTGCGCTCAAACCATTGCGCGCCCGCGGTAAAGGCCGGGTTGAGCGCGTCGCAGAGAACATAGCGGGCCAGCGCGCAGATACGTTCACACCGCATGGGATTCCTCTTATACGGCATGGCAGAGGAACCCACCTGAGACTGCTCAAACGGCTCTTCCATCTCTTTAAAGCTTTGCAGAAGACGCAGATCGGTTGCGAATTTCATGGCCGACTGCGCCACGCCGGACAGGACGTTGGCAACCAGCGCGTCGGTTTTGCGGCTGTAGGTTTGGCCCGATACAGGCACCACTTTTTCAAAGCCCAGCTCTTTGGCAATGCGTGTCTCTACCGCGTCGGCCTTGGCCCCGTCGCCGTCAAACAGCGCTGCAAAGCTGGCCTGGGTGCCTGTCGCGCCTTTGCTGCCCAGCAGGGCGAGGGTATCAAGACGGTGCTCCAGCTCCTGTTCGTCCAGATACAGATCGTTCAGCCACAGACAGGCCCGCTTGCCCACGGTGGTGAGCTGGGCGGGCTGCAGATGGGTGTAGGCGAGGGTGGGCAGATCCTTATACTTTTCGGCAAAATCGGCCAGCAGCGCCATGACACTGAGCAGCTTGCCCTGCAAAAGGCGCAGCGCGTCGCGCATGATGAGAATATCGGTGTTGTCGCCCACATAGCAGCTGGTGGCCCCAAGGTGAAGGATACCTTTGGCGGAGGGGCACTGCAGCCCATAGGCGTAGATATGGCTCATGACGTCATGACGGCATTCGGCCTCACGGCGGGCGGCGTCCGTATAATTGATGTCGTCCCTGTGGGCCTCAAGCTCGGCGATCTGTTCGTCGGTGATGGGCAGGCCTTCCGCCTGCTCGGCCCTTGCAAGGGCGATCCACAGCCTGCGCCAGGTTTTAAATTTGAAATCGTCTGAGAAGAGATATTGCATCTCCGCGCTTGCGTAACGGGTGCAGAAGGGGCTTTGGTAACGGCTGTGCGGCATAAAACGCCTCCTTTCTCATGCGGGTGAAAGACAGGGCGGAGCGTTGCGGCAGGCGTTTTTTTGCCCGTTGCCCGCGTTGTTTTTATATTCCCTGATACAGCGGCCGGGCGGATGGGTCTCAAAAATGCGCCGGGCTTTTCCGTCATAGGTTCGGTCAGTCTTTTTCATGCGGGCGTCCCTCTTTTCTCATTTGCTGTAAAAGCGGCCCTTTGCGGCGAAAGAGGCTGCAAAAACTTTGCCTTTGGCTTGTGCGGCCTTTTTTGATAAAAGGGCGCTGCGCCAATAGTGTGCCAGATAAAAGCAGAAATTTTCGTCCTGCGGGTGAAAAATTATCCGTTTGGGCACACCGGGTAAAAGAAAAACCCGTTTTGCCCTGCCGCCCTTTTGCGGGTGCGGCAGGGCAAAGCGAAGCAAGGCGCTTATGGACGGTAGGCCATAAGCGCTTTTTTTGCCGGGCAGAGAAGCCGGTTTATAAACATGACCCTGCCCTGCGGGATAAACCGCCGGGACAAGGTCAGGACGCCGGCGTACCGCGCTGTAAAGAAGAGGGCCGTTTTAGCGGCGGCCACCTTATAAAAGAGACAGCCATAAAGGAGAGAGAACCGAGGCATAAGCGGAGGCAAAAAAGGCAAACTGAAAAGTGGGCCCGCGCCCGGGCAGCGCGGAGAAAAAAGACAAAACGCCCGCCAAGAAGGGCAGGTATAAAGGGCTTTGGAACGGACAAAGGCATAGAAGGGCAAAGAAGCGGCGCGCGGTTTTATGTAATATGTAAAACGTTTTACGGCAAAGCGGCCGTCTTTATGCGCCGGGGCCCCCTTTCAAAAAACGGGGGCGGCCCGGCGGCAGCCGGCCCAAAGAAAAGTTGGAAAGGACAAAAATAATGCTGACAGCGATCACAGGCGTCAATTGGGGAGACGAGGGCAAGGGCCGCATGGTCGATCTGCTCTCAGAGCGGCAGGACATCGTAGTACGGTATCAGGGGGGAAACAACGCGGGGCATACGGTCGTCAATGAAAAAGGCGCGTTTATCCTCAATCTGCTGCCGTCCGGCATCCTGCGCGAAGAGGTGGTGAACGTGATGGGACCGGGCATGGCGGTGGATATCGAACATCTGTGCGGCGAGCTTGACCGCCTGCGTGAAGCCGGTATCCGCATCACGCCGGAACGCCTTAAAATCAGCGGCCGGGCGATTATCTGCATGCCCTGGCACAAACAACAGGACCGCCTTGAAGAAGACCGGCTGGGGGATGCAAAATTTGGCTCTACCCAAAGGGGCATTTCACCCGTATACGGCGACAAATATATGAAAAAAGCCCTGCGGCTGGGCGATTTGCTGGAACCGCACTATCTGCGTGAGCGGCTGCAGACCGTGCTGCCGTGGAAAAACCTTACCCTGACCGGGATATACGGGGCGCGGGCCCTCTCATTTGAAGAGACGCTGGGCTGGCTGCAAAAGTATGGCAGGCCGCTGCTGCCCTACCTGTGTGATACCGGGGTTTATCTGGAAGAAGCGATAAAAAAGGATAAGCGTATTTTATTTGAGGCGCAGCTGGGCGCGCTGCGGGATATAGATTACGGTATCTACCCCTACACCTCGTCCTCAAATACGCTGAGCGGGTACGCGCCTATCGGCGCGGGCATACCCGGCAGACGGCTGGATGAATCCATCGGGGTAATGAAGGCCTATTCCACCTGTGTGGGAGAAGGCCCCTTTACCTGTGAATGGTTTGGAGAAGAGGCGCAGGCGCTGCGGCAGGCGGGGGCAGAGTATGGGGCCGCCACCGGAAGACCGCGGCGGGTAGGGCCGTTTGACGTGCCCGCTTCACGGTATGGGGTGCGCCTGCAGGGGGCGCACGCGCTGGCACTTACCAAGCTGGACGTGCTCTCGTATCTGGACGAGATACCGGTTTGTACCGCTTACGAGGTGGAGGGACGGCTCACGCGGGAATTTCCTGTTGGGGCGGGGCTGCGCAGCGCAAAGCCTGTCTACAAAAAGCTGCGCGGCTGGAAAAAGGATGTGAGCGGCTGCCGCAGATGGGAGCAGCTGCCCTTGGAGGCGCAGCAGTATATCCGCTTTTTAGAGGAGCAGACCGGCGCGCCGGTGCGGTATGTCTCGGTAGGCGCCCATCGGGAGGCGTATATCCGGCTGGACTGAGGACGGGATGCCCGCGGGGTTTCAAAAGAACGCAAAAGGCCAAAGGGCGCGGAGGGCAGGAGGTATCAACGCCAAAGCGGCGGCGGGTTTGCCGGCTGTCCGGCGGGGCGTTTTGCGCCCGCCCTGTTTTGAGACTTTTATTACACCCTGTGAGAAACCTTTCAGCGCCACGGCTGCGGGCCGGATATTTTTGATAAAAACAGCAGCGCCCCCTGACGTGTTTTTTGCGTCAGGGGGCGCTGTAATACCTGCCAGGCTTTTTACCTGCCCGGCCGTTGTTTTAAAAAAGGGCCAAGAGGCGCTTGAAAAAATCCCTCTATGCCGCGTTCTGTTCTGCGGGGCATAGGGGGCGAAGAGGCCCGAAGGGGGCCGCCGGGGCGTTGGAAGCGGCGAAACGGCTTTACAGATAAGCCGCCGTCACGCTTTTGCCGCAGGCTTTGATCTCTTCAGGGGTGCCTTCAAAAAGAAGATACCCTCCTTTTTCACCGCCCCTAGGCCCCAGTTCAATAATGAAATCGCTGTTTCGTAAAAGCTGGGGGTTGTGTTCGGCCACAACCACGGTGCCGCCCGCCGCAACGATACGGTCAAGCAGCGCGAGGAACTGTTCCACATCCTGGGGATGAAGACCGGCGGTGGGCTCGTCCATCAGATACAGCGTTTGGCGGCCGGGCCGGGCGAGGGCCAGTTCTTTTGCCAGCTTGAGGCGCTGGGCCTCGCCGCCCGAAAGGGTGGTGAGCGTCTGGCCAAGCTGTAAGTAGCCCAGCCCAACCTCTTGCAGCAGGCGCAGCTTTTTTGCTGCTGGTTCGCACTGCGCGAATAAAGCGGCGGCCTCATCCGTGGTCGCTTCCAAAACGTCCCGGATGGAACGGCCCTGATAGGACACGGCCAACACCGGGGGAGAAAAGCGGCTGCCCCCGCAGGCCGGGCACACCACCTCGGTGTCGGCAAAAAACAGCATATTATTTTCTATCCGGCCCAGCCCCTGGCAGCGTTCACACCGGCCCCCGGGCGTATTGAAGGAAAAATAACTGGCAGGCAGCCCGGCTTTTTTCGCCCCCTCGGTTTTGGCAAAAGCCGACCGGATATCGCCATATACCCCGATGTAG
>JAUNTE010000003.1:20643-29054 GCA_030538855.1 Oscillospiraceae bacterium | reverse complement strand
ACGCTTTCCAGCGTCATGTATACAGACGGGACGAAGGTGGAATATTGGAACTCAGCAGAAGACGGTACGAATATATCAGAAGAAGAATATACCAAAAGACGCAACAAAATTTTAGGCGACTGCGTTTTGCTTGATACAATTGTTTTGCCAAAAGACGGAACAGTCTGCGAATTTACAAATGATGAAACATTGCAGGAATATATACTTATTCTTCTGGATACCTATCTTGAAACAAACACAGCCGAATAGGTGTTTTAAATAAAACGCTTCATTGTTTACGCTGCCAGGCAAAGCCAGCCCCCCCCCCGCGCCTGAATTTAGGCGCGGGCCTTTTTGTAAACGAAAACCCGCACAGAGACAAGTTCTGTGCGGGTTTATGGCGGAGTGGGTGGGATTCGAACCCACGGTACCGTGAGGTACAACTGATTTCGAGTCAGTCCCGTTATGACCACTTCGATACCACTCCATGTATGTCAAACCGCCGTTTTTGGGGCGAGGACGCGCAATCTCGTTTGCGAGACCAAATGGCCTTGGAAAGAACACACGGTAAGAACAGCAAATGATTCAGTTTTTACAGCAGGCAATACGCTTTCAAGGGCCGGCCTTATTATCGCCGCTTTGATGCCGCCCTTACGGCAAAGCTGCCTAAAGCCTGCGCCGCCGGATGACTTTTTTATTATATCCGGCGGCGCTGAGAAAGTCAAGCGGGGCGGCCTTTTAAAACCGGTATGGCCTTTTAAGCGCGCCCGCTTTTTGATGCCTCGGCATCCGCCGTTTTTCAGCGCCGTTATAAACAGCGGTGTCACCTGAAAAAAGAAATTTCATCTCATACGCCGCATACCTGCGCGTTTAAATATAAAAAGCCCGTTTTCTCTTTTTTATCGATTTACCCGTTTATCAAAACGCAGTTACGCCTACAATTTTTACTGGCCGAAAAGCATCAGCCGTCTAAAACCCAATTCTCCCATCTGGGCACTGGCCCTTACCGCGCTTTCTACGTCTGGGTATATACCATACTGAATGTACAATCTGTAATATTCCTGATCCTCTGAATGCGTCTCGTTTTTTCTTTCTGTGCTTTCGTCCCTGCCGCTCCAATATTTCAGCAGCCCGGTAGCAAGGGCGCTGGCGATATCCGCGGTATGGCCGCAGATCCATCCCGCGTCTTCAGGCCGGTCATGAAAGCCCACCCGCAGCATAACCGGGCGCACGCGCACCAGCCGCAGCTCGGCATAGCCCAGCCCGCCATAGGCCTGCATACCGTCTTTCACCCCCCGGCCGGGGCGGGGGGCCACCTGCTGCAGCTCGTGATAAAGCAGTTCGCACAGGTCTTTACTGCCCTCTTTTTGGGGCGCAAAAAGGCCCTCGATCCCTTCTCCGCCGCCCGCGGAAGAATGCAGCGACAGATAGCAGTCTGCCCGTATGCGGTTGGCTTCTTCAATACGTTGTTCCATCGTCAGCGTCTCACCCGCCAAATGGGCCGCGCAGCCGTAGGTGTGCAGGCCCTCGGCAATTTTCATCGCAATCCTGCGCATCTGCACCGCTTCGTCTGTGTCTCCGCAGATATACCGGTTATAATTTTGGTTTGAAGGGCTTAAATAGACCAGAGGCATGGTTTTCACCACCTGTACATTTTGTTTCCTCCCATTTTATGCGGCGCAGGCCCAAAAGGTTATTTCTTCCGCGCCGTCTCTGCCTTTCACACGCAAAAAACCGCCGCATATCGGATGCGGCGGTTTTTTTGTAAAAGCCCCCGGCTGTACCGGGGCGGAAAAGCTTTTCAGCAGAAAAACAGAAACCAAAAACAGGGAAATACAGCCATAATCATATTATAAAAATTGATCGCGCAGAAGGGAACGTTAGGGAAGCCTGCCAGCAGCTAAAGTAAAGGTGCGGGGAATGAAAGCCGGTGTAGCAAAGGCTCACCCCTTTGAAACTGCCTGCCGGAGGTAACCCTTTGCAGGCGCCGTTCGTCCTATGCGTTTTGAGACGCCGCCAGCCAGCCCCATAGGCCTTTTTACTGATGGGCGGCGCCCGTCAGGCTCACGCCCCTTTTAAAAGCGCGGCCAGGCTCTGCCCTATCATACGGGCGGTGGCTTTTGCCTCTTCAAGCGTATTGGCATGGCCGCCCACCTCCAGCAGCAGGCTGCCCGTCGTCAGCTGCTGGTTATATTTACGGTAATCAAATAAGATTGGGCGCGTCAGCCCGGGAAAGCGGCTTTCCATCGCGTCCTGCAAACGGCTGGCGAAACGCAGGTTCTGTTTATAATTGGGCATACCCATCGTACCGTCGTCCGCCCCGCAGATGATCATCACCTGCGCCGCCTTTTCCCCGTTTACCGTCACCACCGGTTTTACGCGCGCGCCGTCCTTTTCAATGGCGTCCCGGTGTACGTCCAGCACGATCTTGATAGAGGGATATTGTTCAAGATAAGCTTCCACCGTGCGCTGGCTGCGCTCATAACTGCCGTTATAGCTGGGATAATCGTGAAAGGTGACGTCGTGCAGGGTGTTGATGCCGGCCTCGTTCAGCACTTTCGCCAATTCGTCGCCCACCGCCGTCATATTCTGTTCGTAATCGGTGCTGCGGGCGGTATAGGCCGGGTCATACCAGGGGTTATCGTCAGGCTGATAGCTCTCGGTGGCATGGGTATGCATGATCAGCACCTGCGGCTCGCTGCTGTCGGTCTCCACCTCAAAGGGCAGGGGCTGCATCAGTTCGGCCGCTACCTCTGAGGCGGGCAGCTCGGTCGAGTTTCGCAGCGTGCCCGCGCCGCAGGCGAGAAAACGCTCTCCGCTGCCCGCGCCGTACTGTGTCTCCAGCACCGGGCCCATCCCCTCCGGCATCTCTGCGGTCTCCTCTGCCGGGGGCGGGGCCACGCTGTCAGGCGGTATCGTCCAAAAGCCGCTTGAGAGATCGTTTTCATCCCGTGTCTGGGCGACGGGCACGGCCTGCCCCTCAAGCCCGTCTGATTCCGTCTCAAAGGTCTGCAAAGACGCCATCGCATCCTGCGGCGCGCAAAAAAAAGTAGCCAGCACTGCGCCGCTCTGCCAGTATCCGTCCCAGGACGGCCTTCCCAAATATAATACGCCTGCGCTGCAGGCCGTTACCACCGCGCAAAAAATTGCCAAAAGGGCTTTGTGCGCCCGCCGCCGCCTCATATGCCCGCCTCCGCCTCTTGTCCGGTTCCGCGCGCCCTTCTCTGCCTTGCGGCGGCGAACGTCCCGTCTCTTTTCCGTCGTTGACATCATATGCGGCCCCGCGGCGCGGTTATGACAACAGCGCCTGAAGTTCTTCTTTTGTCAAGGCCGGGTGCAGTACGGCGTTGACCGCGTCTGCAAACAGAGAAGCTGCCCTGCGCACCAAAACATCCACGCTTTGGCTGGTCAGGGCCATACTGGCGCCCTTGCCGCTCACCCGGGCCACCGTGGGCGCGCCCAAAGCGACAACAGGCACGCCCAGGGCGGCAGCAGTAAAGGTTTCACCCCTGCCCGGCGAGAGCCCCGCGTCACTGAGCTGAATGGTGCGGCCGATACTTTTCACCGACGCCGCGCACAAGCTGTCCACGCACAATACCTTATCGGGCTTTACGGCGGCGCAGATGCCTTTTACAGCCTCCAGCGTCGCGATGCCGGTCGCCGCCTCCACCCCCGGGGCAAAGCAGGCCACCTCCCGCAGGGCAAGGCCCTGCACCAGCACCGAGCCGCGCAGATGCCGCGTGGCCCATATCCCGCGCAGCATCCTCGGCCCCAGGCTGTCCGCTGTCACAAAAGGGTTGCCCAGCCCCACTACCAAAACCCTGTCTGCGGGCAGCAGCAATTTTTTCAGCTCCTGCTTTAACAGCTCCGCCGTGCACTCCTGCGGGTGGGGGCCGTCCAGCGCCGGAGGCTGCAGCGTTGTGTAGACGCCGGGTGCCTTCGCAAGGCCGCTGCGCTTCACGGTCACCCTTGTCAGCGGGATGCCGTACGGCTCTTCTCTTACCACCTCCACGCCCTGTGGTATCTTTTTCTTCGCGCCCAGCCATTCCCCCGCCAGATCTGTTGCGTATCTCATTTTTTCTCACAATCTTTCAAAAAAATTTGAAAACCCCTTGCAAGCCGGCGTAAAAAATGGTATCATAATTTACACTGTTATGGCTGTAAAAGGAGGTGGTATCGTGCCTAACATCAAATCCCAGAAGGACAGGGTCCGTCAGGCTGAAAAAGAGACCCTGCATAACAAAGCCGTGAAATCCAACATGAAGACAGTCGTGAAGAAGGCAGACGCCGCCGTCGTATCCGGCGCCGACAACGCCGAGCAAGCCGTCAAAACCGCCGTCTCCACCATCGACAAAGCCGCCGGCAAGCATGTTCTTCATAAGAACACCGCTGCCCGCAAAGTCTCCAAGCTGATGAAAAAAGCTGCGAAATAAAACGGTTTTTAAAAGCACCTGCTCTTGAAAAGAGCAGGTGCTTTTTCTTTTGCTGCCCCGTTTTACAGGCAAAAAGCTTTTATGCAGGATACCGCCGTTTTTACCGGCATTGCCAAAACGCTTTTTTGCCGTGTCCGGCCCCTATTTCACGAGGGGTCTTTTCCCCGGGTGAAAACAGCCGCCAAAAAGCCGCAGGTAAGGCTTACCGTTACGCCCGCAGCCGCAGCCGAAAAGCCGCCCGTCAGCGCGCCGATCAGCCCGCTTTGTTCCACCGCGTCCAGCACACCCTGCGCCAGCAGATGCCCAAACCCCAAAAGCGGCACCGTGGCGCCCGCCCCTGCAAACTCTGCCAACGGGTCATACCATCCCAGCGCCGACAGCACGACCCCCGCCACCACAAACGTGACCAGAATGCGGGCGGGCGTCATATTGGTCAGGTCGATCAAGATCTGGCCGATAACGCAGAGCGCCCCGCCCACCAGAAATGCCCAAAGATACTGCATATCTCTCTTCCTTTCTCTCAAAGGCCGGAAAAAGCGCCGGCTCTCGCTGAAATGGTTTTTTCATTCGTCGGTCAGCTCTGCCACATGGGCAATAGTGGGGATGCTCTCCTGCTGCAGCACCGTCACCTGGCTCATCAAAGCGCCGGTAGACATAAACAGCACCCGATGCAGTTTGCCTTTTGAGAGCTTGGGCAGCACGTCCGCCGCCAGCACCGCCGCGCTGCACCCCGCGCCTGAGCCGCCGGCGATCACCTCGGGCTGGGTCTCTCTGTCATAGATCATCAGGCCGCAGTCCAGATGATTCTCAAGCTTCACCCCTTCGTCGGCCAGCAGCTCGGCCAGCAGTTTGCTGCCCACCGCACCCAGGTCTCCGGTATAGACAGCGTCAAAATCGGCCGGGGAAGTTCCGCTGTCTTTAAAATACCGCAGCAGCGTATCGGCCGCCGCAGGCGCCATTGCCGCGCCCATATTGTTCACGTCTTTCACGCCGTAATCCTTTACCCGCCCAAACGTGACGGCCTGTACCTTCGGCCCCTTGCCCGCCCTGCTGAGAAGGCACGCGCCCGCCCCCGTCACCGTCCATTGGGCTGTAGGGGTACGCTGGCCGCCGTAATCCAGCGGGGTGCGAAACTGCCTCTCGGCCGCGCAGAAGTGGCTTGAGGACACCGCCATCGCCTTGTCGGCAAAACCAGCCGCGCAAAAGGCGGCGGCCAGCCCCAAAGACTGCGCCATGGTGCTGCACGCCCCATACTGCCCCAGATATTGAATGTCCAGCCCCCGGGCATGATAGGCGCTGGCGGTGCACTGGGCCTGCAGGTCTCCCGCAAACATGTAATCAACGTCTGCGGCTTTGCTGCCGGTTTTTGAAAACAGCTTTTCACAGCATTTCTTCTGGTACAGCGTCTCGGCTTTTTCCCAGCATTCCGTCTGCATGGTAGTATCTTCAAAAATCTCATCCATCTGGCCGCCCAAGGGGCCTTCGCCCTCTTTTTTACCGCCCACGGCGGCCCACCCGATGAACACCGGCCGTTTTTCAAAAAACAGGGTGCTTCCTTTTTTCATGTTTCCCCCTCCTTAACCAAACAGTGGGCGCAGCAAATACCAAAGTACGCCCCACACCACGCTGGCCAGCATACCATATACGATGACCGGCCCCGCGATGATAAACATTTTTGCGCCGACGCCGGTGACAAGCCCCTCGGTTTTAAATTCGATCGCCGGGCTTACCACGGCGTTGGCAAAGCCTGTGATAGGCACCAGGGTGCCTGCCCCGGCCTTTGCCGCTAATTTATGATACCAGCCAAATGCCGTTGCAATGGCTGAAAGCGCCACTAAAGAGGAACTGGTCAGCGTTCCGGCGTCCGTCAGGGTAAACCCCATAGCCAGATAACACTGGCGCAGCACTTCGCCAAGCAGACAGATGGCGCCGCCCACAAAAAACGCCCACAGGCAGTCTTTGAAAAGGTGCGACGGCGGCGAGGCTTTCTGCGTCATTTCCTCGTATTGCGTTTTTGTCAGTTTCATAACTCTACGCTCCTTCTTTTTTCCTGCTACCAGTATTGCCCGGGAAAGGCGAACTATGCAAAAGTCCTCTTGTTCGCCCGCTTCCCGTTTTCTTCCGTCTGCAGGCAGGCCCCGCCTGCCCGGCCCTGCCTTTGCGCCGTCCTTCCGCCCCGCCGCTCTGCTCTGCCACCTTAGGCTTCTCTCTGCAGGGTTTCGGGGCTCTCTATCCAAGGGGCTTTTAAAGCTTTTGGCTGCGCGGCTTCACGCGCGCTTTTTCTCCGCTTTAAAACCGGCCCTACAAGGCCCTTGTATCACTCTTCCACCTTTCCAAATGAAATCTTCTTGCTTTCGCGGCTCTTTGGGGCTGTCTGTAAAATCCGGGACGGCCCGGCACAGCGCGCGGCCCTTTTGCGGACACTATTTTTGGCCATTCGCCCGGCTGCCGCTTTCGCGGCGAGGGCGAGACCATTGAGATCAAATGTTCTTTATTGCTGCATAATAAAAAACACGGCAGCTGAAGTTATACGGTCCATTGTCCGCCCTGCGTGGCGCGCGCTTAAAAAACGCGCCGCTTGCGCAATACAGGCAAACCGCTTTCCCGCGCCTTTCCTTGTCCGCGTTTTTGGGGCCCGCCTTTCCGGCGCAGGCCGTTTGAGTCTCTTTTGGCTTTGTGGGCCTCCTCTCTGCGGCAAAGCCGGTATACGCGGCTTGCGTCCCGCGCTTTTCCACGGTATACTGAAAAGGCTGAATTTGAAAGGGAGGGCCCGCCATGACGGAACGTGAAAAAATGTGCAGCGGCCAGCTGTACGACCCTGCCGACCCAGAACTGGCCGCTTTGCGCGCCAAAGCGCGGCAGCTTGCGGCGCGCTATAACCGCACGCGGGAGGTTAAAACCCGCCTGCGCCAAAAATTGCTGCACAGCCTGCTGGGCAGCAGCGGTGAATACTGCGAATTCACCCCGCCCTTTCGCTTTGATTACGGCTGCAACACCTATGTGGGAGACCGCTGTTTTTTTAATTTCAACTGCACGTTTCTTGACTGCGCTGAGATCCATATCGGCGACGATGTGTTTGTCGGGCCCAACGTTTCGTTTTTGACCCCTATGCATCTGCTGCTGGCAGAGCAGCGCAATATGCGCCGCTTTGCGGACGGCAGCTGGCATGATCTTGAATACGCCCTCCCCATCACCATTGGCGACGGCGTATGGCTGGCCGGGGGCGTTACCGTCAACCCCGGCGTCACCATCGGCAGCGGGGCGGTTATCGGCAGCGGCAGCGTTGTCACCAAGTCCATTCCCCCTCAGGTATTGGCGGCGGGCGCGCCCTGCCGGGTCCTCCGCCCGTTGACGCAGGCCGACCGCGCCGTCATGCCCGCCGGTTTTGAGCAGGCCCCCCTTTGGGGCGGCCATCCCAAAACGTCTTCTCAGCGCCCGCCCCACACCGAAGGAGGCGCCGGATGAATACCGCTTATCCAAAGCAGCTTGGGGCGCTGCTTTTATTTGGGATGAACGGCATTGTCGCCAGCTATATCTCTATGAACAGCTATGAGATCGTTTTATCCCGTACCCTGATCGGTTGTCTTTTTTTATTATTGCTTTTTCTGCCGCAAAAAAGAAAATTTACTTTTTTAAAACATAAAAAGCCGCTCGCCCTGGTGCTGGCCTCCGGCGCGGCCATGGGCTGCAGCTGGATGTTTTTGTATGAGGCCTACGCGCAGGCAGGCGTCAGCGTCGCCACCCTTCTTTATTACTGCGGGCCTGTTCTGGTGCTGGCCTTCGCGCCGGCCGTCCTGCATGAAAAGCTCTCTCCCGCACGGGCCTGCGGCATTGGGGCCGCCCTGGGGGGTATGGTGCTGCTCAACCTGGATAAATTCATGCTGAACGGCTTTTCATGGGGGTTTGCCTGCGGCCTTTTATCGGCGCTGCTCTATGCCGTTATGGTACTGTTCAATAAAAAAGCGCAGGGCATAAGCGGTTATGAAAGCGCCCTGTTAC
>JAUNTE010000003.1:5884-20633 GCA_030538855.1 Oscillospiraceae bacterium | reverse complement strand
GGTAACCGCCCTATTCACCTGTATTGTGCGCCGCCCCGGCCCCGTTTCTCTCAGTATGGGCAGCTTGGCCGCCATGCTGCTTTTGGGGGTGGTCAACACCGGCATCGGCTGCTACCTCTACTTTTCTTCTCTGCAGAAGCTTTCTGCCCAAGCCGTCTCTCTCTGCGGATACCTTGAGCCCCTTTCCGCCCTGGTGTTCTCGGCCCTTTTTCTCGGTGAACGGCTGACGCTTTTACAGCTTTGCGGCGCCGCCATGATCTTGGGCGGCGCCCTGGTGGGCGAGGGCTTTGCGCGCCGCAAAGCCGGCGGGTAAAAGTTTTTGATTTTTTCTTTGGCCCGGCAGGTCCTGGCCGGTCCTCTCCCACGCGGCAGTTTCTCATCCTGCTGCTTTATAAAATCAAAAAGCCGGGCCTGATTTTTGAGGCCCGGCTTTCACTGTCTATTTTAAAATAAACCCGTTCGCCATTGAAACTCTACGGCCAAACGCAAGCCATTTTTATGAATACGTGCGGGCCTGTTTCTGCCACCGAAGTATACCTTTTTCATAAAGCTTATTGACTTTTTGAACATTGTTCAGTATAATGATTGAACAACGTTCAAGGAGGTTTTTATGAAAGATAAAACCATGGTGAGAGAACGGATCATCGAAGCGACCCTGGCTTTGATTGAACAAAGCGGCGGTGACGTCCGCCATATTACCGCCCGTACCATTGCACAGCAGGCAGACGTTGGATTAGGGCTGCTCAATTATTATTTTGGAAGCAAAGATCAGCTGATAACCATTTGCGTACAGCGTATCATCGCAAAAATCGCGGCAGGCTTTCAGCCCGATCGATCTTTTGAAACAGATAGAGAACGCCTTACGGCCTGCGCCGCCTATGTTTTTCATTTTCTGTTTGAAAACCCCGCCATATCGAGAATATCCATATTGGCAGATCTGCAGAATTACGCCATCACATCAAATTCTGTTTATTCGCAAAAAAGATTTACTCTTTCGCTTCAGCAGGATATCGCCGACGAAGACAAGGCCTTTTTCTCATTTGTACTGGTTGCCGCAATGCAAACGGCTTTTTTAGGAAGCGGCGCCGTGAAAGAATTGTTAGGCTATGATTTTACAAAAGAGGCGGACCGAACCGCCTATATCGAAAAATTGGTGGCGCTGCTTTTTGAAGGCGGCAGGAAGGGCGCGACGTTATGAACAGAAAAATAGGAATGACCGCTTCGCTTATCAACGTAACGGCAGTTTTTCTATTCGCCGTATCCATGCTTTTGGGGTTTGACTTCGGAAGCTATTTTTCTTCTATGTTTATTGCCTTCAGCTTTGTGCCGGTGATCTGTGCCTACGCCTGTTTTTCAAACGAGAACGCAAAACTGGCGGGGTTTACGGCGGTCAGCTTTGCGGCCGTCTATGCCGCTGTGATTTTATTGGTCTATTTTGCCCAGCTCACCACCGTCCGGGCCGGGAGCCTTACGGGGCAAGCGGCGCAAATACTTGATTTTAAACAGTTTGGTTTGTTTTTTAATTATGATTTACTGGGCTATGGCTGCATGGCGTTGGCAACATTTTTTGCGGGTCTCACCGTTGAAATATATACAAAAGCAGACAAATGGCTGAAGGCCCTGCTGCTGATACACGGCGTTTTCTTTCTCAGCTGTCTGACGCTGCCCCTGCTTGGCGTATTCACATCAGACGGAGAAGCCTGGGTGGGCGTCGCTGTATTGGAATTTTGGTGCGTTTATTTTATTCCTGTCGGGATACTCTCTTTTCTGCACTTTACAAAATGTAAAACACCGCAGTGATTCAGCTTTCAGTATTTAGAAACATCTTTTTGAAACCCGCGGCCGCAAGCCCCTTACAGGCTGCAAAACAGGTATCCCGGTAAATCATTTTTTTATCGGCTGAAAGCATTGGCTGTAAGCATTTTGGCTGTAGGCCAAGCTGAAAACGCCGCTTTTTATAAAACTGCATACCCGGGCTATAAACACAAACACCGGGCTTCACACAGGCGGCAATATGGCCCCGGATTTTTTAAAGCTGCACCTTCAAAACAACGTCCTCCGTTCTCTGTATCAAATATGGCGATGCGGCAACGTCCCCGCCTTCTCCTATTTCTTACACCCCGCGTAAGGCCCGCCAATCTCTGCTAAAGTTTATTTTGCTGCCTAAATTTATTTTTGCCCTCTTTACCGGCGGCCTTGCATGATAAAAGCAGTTGACCGATATGGTCAACTGCTTTTATATGGTTATCTGTCGAATTGTCCAGACAGGAAGGGGCGTTCCCTTTCCTATAAGCGGCATACGATCGCCGGCGGAAAAGCAACTCGTTATTTCCCGCTCGGGGTATACATTTTGTAAAGATGCGCCGATAAAATCCCGCTAAAGCGCCGCCGCTGCCGGCAGCCATGCCGATATCTCTCAAAAGCCGGACCCAGTGCTTTTTCTGAAAACGGCTTTTTATTACCATAAAATCAAAAATGAAAACGACGGCGGAACTCCTGCCGGACGTTGTCCCCGCCAAACATCAGCACCGCAAACAAGCTTGAGAGAGAGAATGCGGCTGAGATCAGCGGCAGCACCAGGGTTTTGCAAACGCCCGCCAGATGCAGCACAAGAGGCGTCAGGCCAAACAGCACCCCAAACAGTTGGTACAGCGCATAGGGCGCCCATTGACGGCGCACTACCATCAGCACGGCGATCCCCACATTGACGGCGCAGCCCAAAGCTGGCCATATGGCGAAAATCGACCAGCCTATTCCCCCGGCCAGCGCGTCCAGCAAAGATAAAAAGCCCTGGGCCAATACCGCCTGCCAAAAGATCTGCCCCGCGGGGTTCTGGCCCCGCACAAAAAATGTGGGCGTCGCCAGCCATAAATAGCAGATAGCGCCTACCGGATACGGCCACCAGCGCAGCGATACGTCGGTCAATTCATTGATCATGATACAGCAAACGGCCCCCAGCAGCGACAAAAACGCCAGCAGCCTGATAAGCAGGTGGCGGCGGCGCAGCACCCGTTCCGGTTTGGGATACGCCTGCAGCGGCGGTATGCCGTCCGATTCCGTCAGCGCGGCATGGCACAGCGGGCAGGCTTTTGCGTCTACCAACACCCTTACCCGGCAAGAGGGACATTCTTTCATAACAGCACCTCATTGGTCTCGATCTCTACTTTCAGCCCGTCACCGGAGAGCCCCCGCGCGATCTCTCGTAAAAGAGAGGTATCCTCCAGGGCGCTGGAGATCGTCAATACGGTTTTTTGCTGAAACGTGCAGGCCGTCGCCGTCACCGGTTCCGCCTTGCTGTTGCCCAGCATGGCCCGAAAGCTTTCAAAATACGGGGCAAAAATAGGCTCTACCTTCTGCACCCCTAAATTAGAAAAAGGCATGGTGCCGCCTTTGTTGTTGCTGTGATAGATAATGTTCAAAATCAGGTTTTTCAGTACCAGCGGCGTACAGCGGATGAGGATATTACGCTGGCTGCCCGCCGTGTAAGAGAGCCGGGCCTGAAAATCCTGTTTGTCCATCCGCTGCGCAAACTGCCGCTTTACCTCCTCCAGCACGGCTTCAAAACCGTCTGCACCGTCTGCAAAAGAAAGCGCGACCACAATATTTGAAAAAAAGTTCAGCGCCGTCTCGCTTTCAAACATACGGCGCAAATCTACCGGGACGAAAATGCTCAAAGGCCGTGCCGGCGCATGGCGGCAAAGCATGCCGGTATAGATTGCCCAGGCGATGCGCGCGGTAAAATACTGGGTCACGGTGGCCCCCAGCCCTTTGCACTTTTGTTTCAGTTCTCCGGTATCCAATATATAATTGACGATGGCCGCCTGCCCAAACGGAAATCTCTCCCCCCGCAGCTGCAGCGCCTTTGTCTCTTTAAACGTTTTGGGCGGGGCCGGCTCATAATTGCGTAAATATCCGTCCCGTACATCGCCCGCCCCTTCGGCCCCGTATACCGCGCCGCGCTGTTCAGGTGAAAAATTTTCAGGGTAACGCAGCAGCAGATAGCGGTAACAGACAGCTTTTAAAAAGGATAACGCCCCCATGCCGTCCGTCAGCGCGTGAAATACCTCAAGATGCACCCTGTTTTGAAAGTACAGCACCCGAAAAAGAAATTTTCTGTTTTTGCGCGGCTCTATATAACGGCAGGGCTGCTCCTGCTCCTCAAATACCCGGGGCCTGGCGGGGTTACTCTCAAAATAAGCCCAAAAAAAGCCCTTTTTCAGTTGTACGCCAAATGCCGGAAACCACGGCAGCGTAACGTTCACCGCCTCTTCCAGCAAAGCCGGGTCCACCGTTTCTTTCAGCACCGCCGTCATGCGGTACACGTTGGGTGAGCGGCGGCCGGATACCACCGGAAACAGGTTTGCGGTATTATCCAGTTTGTGCCAGGTCGAGTTCTCTGTCCTCTCTCTCATATGCGGCCCTCTAAACATTTTTTGTCTCTGCATATCATAGTAACGCCCCTGGATAAAAAAGGCAATATCCTTTTGGGCGGTCTTTACAAAAAAGCCTCCGCTGCGCGGAGGCCGGACATCCATCTTTTCTGCGTATCAAAAACAAGTTTCCCCGTGAGCGCCCGATTTAATGCGCATCGTACCCGTTGTGGCGTCAAAATAAAGCGTACGGCCATAATTTGACCCCACGTCTTCCGCCACGATCGGTATGTTCAGCGCTTTCAACGTAGCTTTTACCGCGTCTATATTGCGCTGCCCGATATTGCCCACTACCGACCCCGCCGCAGAGGCAAACATCTGCGCGCCGCCCGCGATTTTGGCGGACAATCTGGGTTTGGCCGCCCCTTTGGCGATCATTTTTATCACCAAAATCGCCGGGGCCGTGTCCGCAAATTTCATCTTTTGAGAAGCGCAGGAGGATTGCACGGACGAAGGAAGCATGATATGCGAAAGCCCCGCCACTTTTGCCACCGGGTCATACAGGCATATCCCTACGCAGGAGCCAAGCGCATAGGTCACCAAAGTATCAGGGTCCTTCGCCACGTTCAAATCCGAGATCCCTACCGTTATCAATTCACTCATAAATCAAGCCCCAGCATCGTCAGGATTTTTTGCAGAGATTCCACGTCGGGAATCATCAGGATGTGGCTGGACAGGCTTTCGCCGTCACAGTTAAACGCGTTTTCAATAAAGATGATCTTATCGCTCACATTGGCAAAATAGATGGCGGGCACACTGAGCAGCGCGCCAACCATATCCACCGCAATTTCAGGCACTGAAATATTGATGGTAAGGCCCGTCATGGTCGAGATCGCGTTGACGTAAGAAGCCGCCATGATATTGCCGATCTCGCTCATAACTGAAACGCCCATCTCGTCCAGATTTGCAAAGTCTTCCATCTCCATCCCGGTAAGGGTAGAGATGGTAGACGACGCAAAATCCTTTTCAAGTAAAAACATCATAATGCCGCCCACATCGTCCGACAGCTGCAAAAGCAGGCCGACAACAATATTTTCAGGGCCGCCCAACGCCGTGGCCACTTCTCCAAACGTCAGTATTTTGATTTTCGGCACAGTGATATTCACAGCTTTGTCCAGCATGGTGGAAAGGGCGGTGGCCGCGTTGCCGCTGCCCACGTTGCCTATCTCACGCAGAACGTCCATCTGCATATCGTTCAAATCGCTGTAATCTTTGATTGGCATATGTATTTCTCCCGTCTTTTATCTACGTTTAGCCGCGCAGCGTATTGATGATCTCGTCCATCTGGTCGGCTGTCTGTATGACCCGGGCATTGAACTGATAGGCTTTCTGCGTCATGATTACGTCTACCATCTGCTGCGCGGTGTCTACATTGGAACGTTCCAGGGTGTACTGGCGCACTTCAAATGTAGCGTCCTCTTTTTTGCCTTTAAACAGGTTGGCTTCACCTGATAGCTCAGTGGGATAAAAACTGCTGCCCGACGTGGGCGACAGCCCATAGGGGTTTTCAAAGGTATAGACGCCCAGCTTTTCCAAAAGGCCCTCGGTGTCGAAGGTATCGGTACCGTCCTTCTTCTTCAGCGTGATCGGCTTGCCCTTGGTGTCCAGCACATAACTGCCGTCTGTTGAAACCAAATATCCTCTGTTCCCGGCAAGCTGTATCTGAAACGCGCCGTTACGGGTGTATACCGTTTCCCCCTGCGGTGTCTGCAAACCGAAAAAGCCGTCGCCCACTATGGCAAAATCCAGCTCTCTTCCGGTAGAATTCATCATCCCCTGCTCAAACAGCAGGTCTACCGACGACGCCTTGGCCCCGTGGCCCACCAGCTCCGGCTCTTCGTTATTGACATACATCTCGGTGTAAAGCAGATCCTGAAAATTGACGCGCGACGCCTTGAAGCCGGATGTATTGATGTTGGCCATATTGTTGGCCAACACGTCCATCTTCGCCTGAGACGCCATCAGCCCTGAAACGCCGTTATAAAAGCCGATGTTCATTGCTTTCCCTCTTTTCTCTTTCTGTGTTAGTTGACACTGCCGATACGGCTGGCCGCTTTTTCGTTGATAGCGTCTATTGCTTTTAAAGCCGCAGAACATGACTGAAAGGTGCGCTGCGCGGTCATCATCTGGGTATATTCACGGTTGAGATCAACATTTGAACGCTCCAGCACCTGCTGATAAACAGGGGTGTTCACCTGCTCCAGCGCTTCGCCGTCCGTGATACGGTACAAACCGTTTTGATATTTTGTCAGCGCCTGCCCGGCGCCGCCTTCGCCGTCCTCCTGCGCAGAGGGGGCCTGGATGAGCAGCCTATCCAGCGTTTTTCCGTTTTTATCCAGTACGGTGCCGTCTAAAAACACGGTGAAATCAGAGCCGCCTACCTGAATAGGCCCTTTTTCTCCTAAAACGCGGCCCTTGTCCGGCAGGATCAGATACCCTTCCTCGTCTATATCGAACGCACCGTTACGGGTGAGGTACGCCGTCTCGCCGTCGCCGCCCTGTATGGTAAAATAGCCTTCGCCGTTCAGCGCCATATCAAAAGGGCGGCCGGTCTCCTGTAAAAGGTCGGCGTTAAACTCGGTCGTCACGTCGTCCACCACACGGATGGGGTCGCTTTGGCCGATATAGGTATATTTTCCATTCTCCAATATCGTCATATAGGTCTGCTTAAAGCTGCTCGACATCAGCCGTGAAGCGCGAAAGCCCGGCGTGTTGGTATTCGACATATTGTTGGCCAGCACCTCAAAATTGCGCTGTTCCATCAAAACGCCCGAGGCCGCGGTGTAAAATCCTTCCAGCATACTGTTTCATCCTTTCATATAAGCTTCCAGCGTCCGGCGCAGCTTCATCACCGCGCGCGAACTGAGTTGAGATACCCGCTGGATACTGACGCCCAGTATCTCGGCAATATCGGCGATCTTCAAACGTTCATAATAAAACAGCGTCACCACCAGGCGCTCCCGCTCCGACAGCTGGTCGATGGCTTCCGCCAGCTTCTGCCGCAGCTCCTGCTGGTAAATGTTGTTGTCCACCTTCGAGTTTTCATCGCTGAAGTCTTCTAAAAGGTCTCCCATCTGGTTGACGTTTTGAATCAGCCCTTCAAAAGATAGCATGGTCGCGCTGGAAATCTCCATAAACGCCTTATCCAGTGCCTCAGGCTGCATCTCCAGCTCTTCGCAAAGTTCCTGTTTGGTCGGCTCACGCATCAGCGCATTGCACAGCGTGTCATGCGCCTCCTGTATCTTTTTTGCCGTCATGCGTACCCTGCGGGGTATCCAATCCTGCTGGCGCACCAGGCTGATGACCGCGCCCCTTACTCTCATATATGCGTAGGATTCAAACCGTTTGCCTTTTTGCGGGTCAAAACGTTCCACACAGTCGATCAGGGTGATGATGCCGTGGTTGACGATGTCCTCCAGCTGGGCATAATTTTGATATACTCCCCGCAGCTGTACCGCGCAGGCCTTGGCGATATAGCTATAATGCATCACCAGTTGATTGCGCAGCTCCACGTCGTGGGTCTGCCGGTAGCGTTCCATCAGCCTGACGGCGTCTTCTTCGTGAAATTCTTTTTCCTCTGTGCTCAAAACCCGCAGGCCTCCTTTCACGCTTTTATACCGCCTCTTCGCAAAGGCTGTCGAAACGGCCGTCCGGCTCTCCCCCGCGCTGCGCCGCTATATGTTTATATGGTGATATTGCCCAGCGCCTGCACCTGAATATCGTTTTCTATCTCGTTGAACGAGAGCACCACCGTACCGGGGAAAAACTGGTCCATCAGCTTTTTGAAATAAATACGCACGATGGGAGAGGTCAAAATGATGGGTACACTGACAAGATCGCGGATCTTATCCATCTCATTCTTGGCGGCGGTGACGATTTTTTGAATAACATCCGGCTCCAATGCCAGATAAGAGCCGTTATCCACTTTTTTCACCGCCCCCATAATGCGGTTCTCTATCTCGGCGTCCAGGCTGATGACCTTCATCTGCCCGGCCTCGGCAAATTTATGTGAGATGGTGCGCCGCAGCGCCTGACGCACATATTCCGTCAGCATATCGATGTCTTTTACCACCGGGCAGTAGTCCGCCATCGTCTCTAAAATGGTCTCAAGGTCACGCACCGGCACCCCTTCGCGCAGCAGGGCGCACAATACTTTTTGCAGCTCGCTGACGGCCACGGGGTTCGGCACCGTATCGTTGACGATGTTCTCGTTGACCTTTTTCAGGTTGGTAAGCATATTGCCCACCTCCTGACGGCTGAGCAGCTCATACGCATGGGTGCGGATGATCTCGGACAGATGGGTGATGATGACCGAGGTGGGGTCTATCAGGGTATAACCCGCAAGCTCGGCCTGAATGCGCTTGTCTTCACTGATCCACTTGGCCGGGATGCCGAATGCAGGTTCTACCGTTTCAATGCCCTCGATAGAATCCTCTCCCCCCTCGGGCGGCAGGGCAAGGTAATGGTCTACCAGCACGTCGCCTATCGCTACCGTCTCGCCCTTAAACTTCACGTCGTACTGATTGGGGTTGAGCTGGCCTGAATCCTTCAGGCGCACCGACGGCACCACCACGCCCATCTCCTGGGCGAACTGCTTGCGGAACATGACAACCCTGTCGATAAAGTTCCCGCCGCTTTTTTCATCCACCAGCGGGATCAGGCTGTACCCAAACTCCATCTCGATCTGTTCGACATTGAGCAGGTTATAAACGTTATCGATATTTTTATAATATTCCGCCTCGCTGGTGATCTCCTCCTGCGGCAGCTCCTCCGCCAGCGGCGCGCCCTCGGTAACAGGCGCGGCCTTACGCTGCAATAATATCCCAGCCGTCATCATCACCGCGGATACCGTCAGTACCTGTAAGGGCGGAAAGCCGATCAGGATGGTGGCCAGCATGGCCCCTGAAGCGATCATGAGAACACGCGGCTGCGAGAGGAACTGGTTTTTTACCTCTTCGGCCAAATTGCTCTCTGAGGCCGAGCGCGTCACCACCATACCGGTGGCCACCGAGATCAGCAGCGCGGGGATCTGGCTCATCAGGCCGTCGCCCACCGTGGCGATGGAATAGGTCGTCATCACGTCCTCCACGCCGGTCATACTGCCGATAATCAGGCCGCCGATGAGATTGATGAGGGTAATGATGATCGAGATAATAGCGTCGCCCTTGACAAATTTCGAGGCGCCGTCCATCGCACCGAAGAAATCGGCCTCGCGCTGGATCTTGCTGCGCCGTTTTCTGGCCTCCGCTTCGTCGATCAGCCCGCTCGATAGGTCGGCGTCGATGGCCATCTGCTTACCGGGCATGGCGTCCAGCGTAAACCGGGCCGATACCTCGGCCACACGCTCAGAGCCTTTGGTAATGACGATAAACTGCACCAATACGATAATAAGAAAAATGACCAGGCCGACGATCAGATTGCCGCCGATGACAAACTCACCGAAGGTTTTGATAACCTGTCCCGCGTCGCCCTGATTGGTGAGGATGTTGAAGGTGGACCGCACGTTCAGGGCCAGGCGAAACAGCGTTGTAATCAGCAAAAGCGAGGGATAGATAGAAAATTCCAACGGCTCTTTGATGTACATGGTCATCATCAAAATGACCAGCGACAGCATCAAATTGAGCACAAACATAAAGTCCAGCACTGCCGGGGGCAGCGGAACAATCAGCAGCGCGATAACTACGATCACGAATACCGATACTATGTTGTTGGCAATCCTCTTCACGCGCTATTGACCTCTTTCGGAAAATTGTTAATGTTTCGGGCCTTTATCACCCGGCGGCGGGCCACCCTGCGCCCTTTGCTTTTCACGCAGGTTATAGACAAAGGCCAGCACCTCGGCCACGGGACGGTAAAACTCTACCGGGACGATGCCGTCCACCTCCACCGCGTCATAAAGGCCGCGGGCCAAAGGACGGTTTTCGGTGATATAGACGCCGGCCTCTTCAGCCGTCTTCACAATGCGCAGCGCCAGCGCGTCCGCGCCTTTTGCCAACACAACGGGGGCCACGTCTTCTTCGGGGCGGTAACGGATAGCAACGGCAAAATGCGTCGGGTTTCGGATGACAACGTCCGCCTGCGGCACCTGCTGCATCATTCTGCGGCGGGACATGGCCTGCTGGCGTTCCTTGATCTTGCCTTTCACCTGCGGGTCGCCTTCCGTCTCTTTGTATTCCTCTTTTATCTCCTGCTTCGACATACGCAGATTTTTTTCAAACTGCCACCATTGAAACAGAAAATCAAAAGCCGCCACAAAAACAAAAATCGCACAGACCGTCCATACCATGCTGAGAATCAAATCTCCAACCGTGGCCATCGCCTGCAGCGGCGACATATCCATCAGCCTTGCAAATTTGGGAAAAGCGTCTTTCAGCTGCAGGTAGACGATCACACCTAAAATCGCTATTTTTAAAAGGGATTTTACCAGCTCCATCAGGCCCTGCATCGAAATCAGGCGTTTCAGGCCCTGTAATGGGTTGAGGCGGTTCATTTTAGGCGAAGCCGCCTTCATGGTGAAAAGGCCCCTTGTCTGCGCCATCGTGATGACGATAGACACCATTGCCGCCACCAGACAGATGGGCATAGCGGCCACCGCCACGGTATAAATGCAGTCCATCGTCAGCTTGGTAAGGCCGGGCACATCGAAGGTAATGCCACTCTCCCCTGCCATAAACCGCTGCATCATCTGCTCCAGCATCTGCAGGGTTATCGGTATCAAAAAGCGGAGGGCAAGAAACGTCGCGGCCAAAGACGCCACGGTGACGACCTCTTTGCTTTGAAGGACAGTGCCCTTCTTTCGCGCTTCGCGCCGTCGCTTGGCAGTGGCTTTTTCGGTTTTGTCGCCGTTATCCGCCAAGCCTTATCCCCCCTTCCCGCACCCGGGCGGGGAAGTCAGCGCCCCGCAAGCAGGGCCAAGGCCTCCTGGGTGCTGACCAGCGCCTCATTGAGAAATTGATCCAGAAAACCTGTGATGGGGGCGGCGAATAAGATCATCATACCGATGCCCAAAATCAGTTTCAGCTGGATGTTGATAACGAACACATGTATCTGCGGTATCAGCTTCATCAAAACGCCCATACTGACCTCCAGCACAAACTCCGCCGCAATAAAGGGCAGCCCTAGCCGAAGGACCAGTGAAAAGGCCGAAATAAACAGATCGATCAGGTATCCCGCCGCGCTCATGATCTGTATGTCGCCCCCAATGGGCAGCAGCTCAAAAGAGCGGGCAAATAATTTTATAAGCAGCAGATGGCTGTTGGTGGTAAAAAAATAAAGGGCGAAAATAATTTCAAACATCCGCCCCGTCACTGAGGATTGGATGCCGGTGCCGGGGTCAAACACTTTCGCCATGGAAAGGCCCATCTCAAAATCGATGATGTCGCCTATGTAGCTGATCATATTGTAAAAGATGACAAAAACAAACCCCAGAAAAAACCCGAAAATAAATTGTTTGCCCATCTCTACCAGCCAGTCCACCGCCTGATAATCGGCCATGTTCATGGCGGGCAGCCCCGGGGCCACCGCCAGCGTGATTACCAGGCATAGGGCGATGCGCACAACGGAAGGCATGTTTTTTCGGGCAAAAACAGGGTTGAAAACCAGCAGCCCCAGCATACGAAGCATAACCATCACATAGACGGGCAGGCTGCCCAGCATGATCTCCCAGCTGGTCATAGGCTAGCCATCAGAGAAAATATTCTCTGAAAGAAATCCACCATCAGGGTAATCATCCACGAGCCGGTCATCAAAAGCAGCGCCGCAATGGCCGCCACTTTTGGCACAAAGGTAAGGGTCTGCTCATGGATTTGGGTCGCTGCCTGAAAGATCGCCACGATCAGGCCCACGACGATGCTGACGATCAACATGGGCGCCGACAGCTTGATGGCCGTCATCATGGCCTCCTGAAATACGCCCATCACCTGCGCTGAAGTCATGACACAGCCCTCCTTTCCCGCAATATGCTATGTAACGAAGCTGTTCACCAGTGTCTGGAACAAAAGCCCCCAGCCATCCACAACCACAAACACCATGATCTTAAAGGGAAGCGCGATCATAGTAGGCGGCAGCATGACCATGCCCATGCTCATCAGGGTACTGGATACAACGATATCGATGATCAAAAACGGGATGAAGATCAAAAAGCCCATCTCAAAAGCCCGTTTCAGCTCACTGGTCATAAACGCGGGCACAATGGTGGTGAGGCTCAGCTGTGTGAGCTGGGTCGGGTCATCTATGGGATTGTCCACAAATTTAGCGTCCTCGCCTGAAAGCGATAAAAAAAGCTCAAGCTCTTTTGTACCTGTCTGTTTAAGCATAAAAACTTTAATTGGGTCCTGCGCCCGGTCCATCATCTCTTCCTGGGTGATCTGCCCCGTTTTATAGGGCTGATAGGCTTCATCGTTGATCTGGCCCAATACCGGGGCCATAATAAAAAGGGTGAGAAACAGCGCGATACCCACCAGCACCTGGTTGGGGGGCGTCTGCTGGATACCCAGCGCGTTACGCAGAAACGACAGCACAATGACGATCCGCGTAAAGCTGGTCATCATGATAAGCAAAGAGGGCAGCAGCGCCAGCAGCGCCAGCAGGAACAAAAGCTCTACCGGGCCGATCCCTGTGCCGGTATCCGTACCGGCGTCCAGGGTGATATTGACACTGGATTCCGCATGGGCCTGGCACGCAAACAACGTCAGCGCCAGCAGTAAAACGACCGCCGCTGAAATAACACAGCGAATCACATGGCGTTTCAGTTCTTTCTTTTTCAGCTCACGCTGCGTCTCAGTCATCCGCGTCCCTCCCTTGTGCGCCGTCCGGCTCTTTTTCTTCCCGCCGCTTACGCAGCTTGCCGAACAGCTCTGAGAATGAAGGGTTCGCCCCAAGCGGCGGTTCCCCCTGGCTTTGTAGCGCCGCGGGGTCTATCTCGCACAACAGGCCTATCCGTTCTCCTGCGGCCGACAGCAGCAGCGTTTTATCCGCCGCCCTGACGATCAGCAGGCATTTATCCTGGCCCAGGCTCAACTTTTCGACCACCTGCAGATTCGCCGAATTTTTACCCAAAGCCGGGCCGCTTTTGCGGGCGATCAAGCGTGTGGTATACCATGCCAAAAACAGGATGCCGGCAAACAGAAGCAGCATCAGCAGCATAGTCCCGACGCTTTGCAGCGTTTCCATTTCGCCGCCTCCTCTCGTTTTGCCGGGTTACGGAAAACAGGGCCGCAAAATGGCCGTTTTACCGCTTTTAGCCCAAAATTTTATCTACCGTCTGCAAAATACGGTCAGGCTTAAAGGGCTTGACAATGAAATCCAGCGCGCCAAGCCGGATGGCTTCCACGACCATCGATTCCTGTCCCATGGCCGAGCACATCACTACCTTTGCGGCGGCGTCTTTGGTTTTGATCTCCTGCAAAGCCTGAATACCGTCCTTATTGGGCATGGTAATATCCATGATGACGAGATCGGGCTTTTCGGCTTCATAAAGTTCCACCGCCTGCTGGCCGTCGCCCGCTTCTATCATGGAATCCGTCTCATAACCCGCTTTGGTCAGGCAGTTTTTGATGGTCATGCGCATGAATGCGGCGTCGTCCACCAGTAAGATTTTCTTTCCCATATCGTTCCGTCTCCTTTAAATTTGGTTTCAGGCGTTATTCTCTAAAGTACTTACTAATTCTTTGGTCCCAATGATCTCCGTCACCCTGACGCCGAAATTGTCGTCGATGACCACTACGTCGCCCCGGGCGATCAACTGGCCGTTTACAACGATATCTACCGGCGCGCCGGCCTGTTTTTCCAATTCGATCACCGTACCCTGGGCAAAATCCATGATCTCACGGATCTTCTTTTTGGTTTTGCCTATCTCTATGCTCACCGCAAGGGGTACGTTCATGATCAGGTCCAGATTGGTCCCGTTCACCGGGGCCGCCAGCACGCCCGAAGGGGGCGGGGCAAATCTCGGGAACTGCGGCGTCTGTACATTGACCTCCTGTTTGAGCACCGATTCAGGTACGCCGCTGTTTTCATAGCCTGGGTACACCGGCGGATACCCCGGATAAAGGGGCGGCGCCCCATAGGCCTGCGGAGGATAAGGCTGTGCCGGATATGCGGCCTGCGGGGGCGGCATCGTCTGTACCGGGGCCTGGGCCGGAGTTTGTACCGGCGCTTGCGGCGGCGAAGGGGCGGCCTGCCGTGCAGGCGCGGGCGCACTCTGCGCCGCAGGGGGGCTTTGGGCCGGGGCCGCAGCAGGCGCTTCTGTCTGCACCGGCTTCACCGGGACGTCCGGCGTGCCCATCACCTGATTGACAATCATCTTGGCAAAATCCAGT
>JAUNTE010000003.1:0-5874 GCA_030538855.1 Oscillospiraceae bacterium | reverse complement strand
CAGTGACAGCACGCTGATAAATTCTGAATTCATCACGCCTTCAATATTTAAATCAAAGGCCACCGAGACGATGTTCTCTTCTTTATCTGCGCCCAGCGTCTCTTCAAAGGTATGCTCTCCATCCATGACAAAGGCGTTAGGTGTGGAAATATTGATGCTTTTCCCTAAAAATTCAGACAACGCCGTGGCCGACGCGCCCATCATCTGGTTCATTACCTCGCAGGCGGCGCTCATCGAGAGTTCGTCAAAGACAAAATCATCTGTGGGCGGCTCTTCGTTGCCCATCAGCAAATTCAGGATGATCTGCATGTCCCGTTGGCGGAACACCATCACATTGCTGCCGGTAATGCCCTCGACATATTCTATTTTCACCAGCATCGCCGGCTCCAGCTCGGCGTAATTGATTTCTCCGAACTGCTGCTGGCGCACCTTAGGCGTGGTGATGACCACCTGCTTATCAAGCATGGTCGAGATCGCCGTCGCGGCCGAGCCCATACTGATATTCAATATCTCTCCAATCGCGTCGATCTCGGTGCTGTCAAGTATCTCTACTGCGTCGCTCAAAAAAGCCACCCCAATTCCCATTTAAATTCAAAGGCCGGACGACCGCCCCGCTCATGATGCATCCACCCGCTGATTCAGCTTGATCGCTTTTTTCGTTTTGGTCTCGCCCAGCTTTGCGTCAAACCAGCTTTCGCCGTCCACCAAAACCTCAACATTGCCGTTGATATTCTTATTCAGCGGGATCACATCGTCTATCTGCAGCTGCAGGATCTCTTTCAGGTCAAGCTGCGTCTCTGTCAGCACCGCTTTGATCTCCAGCGCCGAATCCACCAAAGAGCCGAAGATCAGGCGCTTTCGCTCCTCTGAAAGTTTCTCGGCGTTGATGCTCTGCCGTTTCGACAACCTTGAGTAGCGCATACTGAACCGGTCTATCATCTCTTCCAGGTTGGCCGCCGGTATACAAACGCTCAACGTGCCGGTCAGGTCTTTGATCTTCACATTCAGCGCCACGATCACCACGATATCCTCCGGTGCCAGCGCCTGCATGAGCCGGGGGTTGGTCTCAATACTTGAAAAGCCGATGTCCACCTCGACATAATTGCACCAAACGTCCTTTAATTGGCGGATCAGCTTGCCGAAGATATTCTCGAGGATCCTCACCTCTATATCGGTGAAGTCACGGTCAAAATTATATCCTTCGCCTGAGCCGCCCAAAAGACGGTCGATCATCAAAAAGCCGATCGTGGTGGACATATCCATCAGCAGCGTGCCCTCGCTGTATTTATCGGCCGCGGGCTTTAAGTCCATCAGGCAAACCAGGCCGTTGTCCGGCAGGGCGTTGTTGTATTCAAAATAACGCTGCTCTTCAACGGTGAGCACGCTCACCTCGCAGAAAACGCGCAGAACGCCCGAGAGATACGAAGACAACATACGGCAGTAGTTCTCATACATGCTGTCCAGCGCCCTGAGCTGTTCTTTTGTAAATTTTTTCGGAGACCGGAAATCGTATTCCTTGATCTTTTTGCCCTCGTTGATCTCTTCCTGGACGTCCTCACCGGCCGTCATTCGGTTGAGCAGAGCGTCGATCTGGTCTTGTGAAAGTTTTTCAGGCATAGCTCATCTCTCATTTGTTTAGTAAGAAGCCTTTGTCTTATCAGGACGCCGGCTCCTCCGGCTGGCTTTCATTCTGGCTCTGGGTCTCATCGCTTTCATCTTCGGCAAAACGCGGGCGCTCAGGCTCTTTCGGCTGTGAGTTGCCCTTGCCCATCATCTCGTCCTGTACATTTCCCACGGCGGGATATTGGTTCGGGTCAAAGGTGCCGCTCAGCATCTGCGCCAGCATCTGTTCGCCGGCCTCGCTGTTTTCGCTGCTGATGATCAGCATATCCACCCGGCGGTTTTTGCTGCGGCCCTCGGCCGTGTTGTTGTCGGCTATGGGGTGCAGGCCGCCGAAACCTACGGCAAGCAGCTTTGCGCCGTCAAAGCCCTTTTGCTCTTCTAAAAAAATCGCCACGCTGGAGGCACGCTCGCTCGAGAGGCGCCTGTCGCTGACAGGGTAATCGGTGATGCCAGGCACCATCGCGGTGTGTCCGTTGATGTTGACGGCTTTGATCTGATCCTCCACCGCCACCAGCCCGTCGCCGAGAAAATTCAAAATATCAAAGCTGTCCTCGCGTAATTCATATTTATCGGGGTTAAAAAAGATGTTGTCACTGAAACGGATGTAAACGCTGCCGTCGCCTTTTTCTACATTGACGCTGCCCTGCATATTCCGCGACTCTACATACTGTTTCATATATTCGTAAAGATCGTCAAAGTTTTCGGGCAGCTCGCTTGGCTGTCCTGTGCTCTGCCCGTCTGAATTGCCCGGGTCGCCCTGGTTGACGCCCTTGTCCTCGCCCTCTCCGTCAGGGACAACGACAACCTGGTTCGTCTCTTCACCCGGGTTGACAAAAGACCGGACGATGGCCTCCCATTTTTCCGCATCGATGGTGGACATACTGAACAGCATGACGAAAAAACACAGAAGCAGCGTTACCATATCGGCGTATGTATTCATCCATGCGTCGCCGCCGCCCCCGCTGTCGCGTTTTTTTCTGGCCAATTTTCGTCACCACGCTTTCCGCATGCCGCCCGCTGTCCGGCCGGTTTTATTTTTCCTCTTTACTGGCTTTTCCGGGCTTCGGCCCCTTGCCTCTGGGCAACAGCTGAATAAGCTTCTCTTCTATAAACCGGGGGTTTTCACCGGCCTGGATGGCCTGCACCCCTTCGCTGATAATCATTTTACATAAGTATTCCTCTTCATGCCGTACCTTCAGCTTATTGGCGATAGGCGTGAAAAACAGGTTGGCAAGCATAGACCCATAAAAGGTAGTGACCAGCGCCACAGCCATGGCCGGGCCCAAAGCGTCCGGGTCAGACGACATCTGTTTAAGCATGTTGATCAGGCCGATCAGGGTGCCCAACATGCCCATGGCCGGGCCGAAAGCCGCGCCTTTTTCATAAAAATCACGCGATTGTGCATGCCGGTCGTCCAAATAGTCGAGTTCTGTCTCAAGCAGGGTCTTCACCTTTTCAGGGTCGACAGAATCGACCACCAGCATCAGGCTGTTTTTTAAAAACTCGTCTTTTGTATTGTTCAGCTTATCTTCCAGCGCCAGCAGCCCGTTGACACGGGCCTCTTTGGCAAATTCAACCAGCTCTGTGATATATTTGCGCGGGTCGTATTTTTTGGGAAACAGTACGATCTTCAAATGTTTTGGTATCTGCGCAAACGTCTTGAGCGGGAAAGACACCATCAACGCGGCAAACGTGCCGCCTACCGTAATGGCAAGGCTGGGGTAGTTGATAAAGTTCCCAAGGTTCGCAAACACAAAGCTGACTGAGCCTTCGTCAAATGTAATGCCGAAGATCATCAGTCCAAACGCCAGTATCCAGCCAAGCAGCGACATGATATCCATATTGCACGATCATCCCTTTTCTGCCGAAGCGGTCTTCCCGCCGCGTTTTTCAGAGCCTTCCCTTGCCCTGTATTCCTTTGCCTGTGCGGTCAATAGTTGCTTTTCAGCATATCTGAAAAGATCTGGCGGTGATAAGCGATGGATTTTTCGATCACCTCAGCCATAGACTCTTTTACGATATAAATGCGTCCGGTGGTCAGATGGATGGTCGTGTCCGGGTTCTCATATACCGTCTCGATAAGATCGCAGTTGAGAGCGAATTCCATTCCATCCAGTTTGGTTAAAAGGATCATAGCTTTGTATCCTCCCGTTTTATCCATACCTGTCGGAAACCGACAGTTATGTGGATATATTGTAACATGTTTCAAGCCGTTTGAACAGCCCTTTTATGCATAACGGCGAGCCGAACCCGGATTTTTCCAGATTCGGCCCGCCCTGCATTTTTAACGTTTCAGATTGATCAATTCCTCCAGCATGGTATCAGAAACGGTGATCAGGCGACTGTTGGCCTGAAAACCGCGCTGGGTGGTGATCATGTCTGAAAATTCCTGTGAGAGGTCTACATTGGACATCTCCAGCGCCGAGTTTTTCAGTGCGCCGGTGCCGCCGGTGCCCGGGGCGGCAAAATACGCCTGGCCGGAGTTCGGCGTGGGAGAGAAATATGTGTTACCGGTCTGCTGCAGGCCCTGCGCGTTCTCAAACGTCGCAAGGTCGATGCGGCCCAGTTCCAATGAGCCATGCACCGGATGATACGCCGTGATGACGCCGTCCGCCCCTATGGTGATGGAGGACAGGTCCTTCACCGTCTGGGGGCCGCCCTCGGTGCCGCCGGTGAGCACAATGGGGTTTTTCCCAAGGCCCAGGTCAGACGACGGCTTGCTGGCCGTGGCGTCGGCCGTCCCGTTTACAACGCTGGTATAACCGGTGGGCGGCGTACCCGCGTTATCGGTGGCCTGCGCGCCGTTTACACTGCCAAACACCATCTTGCCGGTTGCATCGACATAGGGGCCAACGTCGTTGAGGCCGTAGCCGTCGGGCAGCAGCGTGTCGTCTGTGAAGCCCAGGGCGGCGTAGGTCTGGGTATTCTGCAGCGCCGCCGCCGTTAACGAGGTATAGCTGGGGAAGTTCATGGTGATCACGTCGTCGCTGTCGCCGTTTACCGTACCGGTGCCGTCCCCGCCTGCGTACTGCCGCAGCACCACGCTGCCGTTGGCCTTCAGGTCTTCGGCTGTCAGCCGGGCCGAATAGGTATTCGCCCCTTCGCCCGCGGCGTTTCCGGCTGTTTTAACCTTGAGCACAAAATATTCCTGCGGGTTGGCCGCGCCGGCCGGTACGTGGATAAGCTCATAAGTGGTGGCGCCGAGGCCGCCGAAGTTCTGTCCCACGCTGTCCAGAGAAAAGCCGCCGAACAGCTGGCTGGGCACCCCGATGCTGCCCGAATCGATACCGAAATTGGCGTTTACGATCTGCGCGCCGGTAAGGTTTTTGAATTTGGTGCTCGGCTCCATATTGATCGAAAAAGTGCCGCCCGGATGGGTGACGCCGCCGTTGGCTTCGGTGATGGCCTTGTTCATCTCGGTCTCCAGCTCTCCCACTGTGGCGAAGGTCTCTTTGGGGTTCAGGCACACCGTCACGCCGCTTGACGTTAAAATCGCTTTGCATTTTTGGCCGATTGGCAGCGAAGCGTCAGTGCTGAAGTTGAAAGAGACGTTGCCGTCCTCGGTCGTTTTTGAAGCCGTGATGGTGTAATTGATGCCGTTAAATGGCTGGCTGCCCTTGGCCTGTGTCGGCTCTACCGAAGGGATATTGAGCTGGATGCGGTTGCTGGAGGGCGCCTGTCCAAGCGGATTGCCTGAGACGCCCAGGACAAAGTTGCCGTTCAGGTCAACCAGATTGCCCGCTGAGTCGATATCCAGCATACCCGCTTTGGTATAAAAGATATTGCCGTCCGCATCCTGCACCTGGAAAAACCCTTCGCCGGTGATGGCGACGTCCAGCGGGTTACCGGTACTTGTCAGGGCCGACTGCGTCTGTAAAACGTCCACGCTGCCCACCGTTGAGCCGTAGCCCACCTGAGACGGGTTCATACCGCCTTTGTTGCTGGTGCCCGCCGCCGCGCCGCGGGTGGTTTGGTAATAGACGTCGCGAAAGGTCGCGCGGCTTGATTTAAAGCCATATGTATTGACGTTTGAAATATTATTGCCGATAACGTCCATACGCGTCTGGTGGGCTTTCATGCCCGCCACGCCGGAGTACATTGATCTGACCATATTTTCTGATTCTCCCTTTTTTAAGGGAACTGCGACGAGGCCCCTCTGTCGTTCAGGGTCTCTTTTGCCTCCGTAAAGGTCCGGCTAAATGATCACAGTTCCGTCAATATTGGTAAATACATTTCCTTTGAGTTCGTTCC
>JAUNTE010000123.1 GCA_030538855.1 Oscillospiraceae bacterium | reverse complement strand
AGTAGGTGATTTAGTCTATACGGTTGACTGCTTTTGGTATCCCTTGTCCGATGAGACCACTGAAATAGAGGCCGGTTATTATAGAGGAAATCTCAACAACCAATTATGGATATTTACCGAAACAGAATTGAACGGTACGCCTGTAAAAGACATGGATACAGAAGAAGCTTTACAGTTAGCGGGAGATATCTATTTCGATCATAAGGATAGCGAAATTTTTGAATTGTCGCGGGAACGCACGGAATATGTGGGCTGCCCGGCCCTTGTGCTGAAGATAGAGTATCCTGACCGAACCGTTATGACGGCCGGAGAGACACGGCAGACCCCTATTTACTCCATGACGGTCATCCTGCTTCGCGGCGATACGCTTTACACCTTCCGTCTCGGCACCCCGGACGAACCCAAGCCGAAGTATGAAGAAAGTCTTCTCGCTACCCTTGATTCGGCTTATTTTGACGGGTAAACTAAAGAGAAGAAATCAATTATTCAAGTAAAATTACTAAAAGTAAAATTCTGTGAAGATTTATAAGAAAACCAACGCGGGGCGCCCCAGAGAGAAAACGGGAGGGCCCCGGTTTGTACGGCATGTCTGAAAGGGGAAATTTAGTGGAAACGCTGGTAGAGCTGTTTGACGCGGAACCTATCGAAAATATTTTGGCGACACGGGTATTTTCACCCAAAACCACCGTGTTTTTGTGCGATGAAAAAACGCCGCGCCGCAAACGCCGGGTGGTAGAGACCATGCTGGCAAACTGGGGCATGAAAACAAAGACGGAATTTTATCAGACAGACGCCAACTGTTTCGACAGTATCCTGCGCGTGATGGAGCAAATTTTAAAAAAGCACCCCGGCTGCGTTTTTGATTTTAACGGCGGGCGGGATCTGATGCTGCTGGCCGCGGGTATTTTTTGTAAAGAGCACGGTGTGCCCGGCTTTTTTATCGATATGGCCTCGCTGCGTTTTTACGACGTGTTTGGCTGCGCCTGTTTGAAAGAAAAATTTATTCTGCCGCGTTTTCGGGTAAAGGATATTTTGGCGGGCGCGGGCGCGCGTATCGAGGGATACGGGCATTACCGCCCTGAAAAGACCGATAAGGAAATGGCGGACGACGTGCTGAAGGTATGGGACATTTTGTGGAGCGACCAAAGCGCCTTTGCCGGGCAGGTGGGCTGGTTTCAGCAGGTGCTGAAAAACAACGGTGAAGAAAAATCACCGGCCCTTACGGCAAAAGCGCCGGTGCATTTTCGCGTCAATGACCGCATGGAGGTAAAAGCGGAGGAAAAGGTGCTGCAAAAGCTGCACGAAGCGGGTATTTTGACCCAGCTTGTATACCGTGACGGACAGGCCGGGATGACTTTTAAAAACGAGGCGCTGCGCAGCTGCCTTACCAGCCATGGCATCTGGCTGGAGCTGTACGGCTTTTTAAAAGCCTACCGCACCGCGTGGTTCAACGATGTAAAAACCAGCGTGCTGATCGGTTGGACAGAAGAAAACGACCTTCCGCACAGCGAAACCCGCAACGAGATGGACATTATGCTGGTGAAAGGAGTGACCCCTGTTTTTGTCAGCTGCAAAATGGGGCAGCCCACCCCGCTGGCGCTAAGCGAGGTACGGCTGTTAAGCGGCCGTTTTGGCGGAGAGCTGGCCAAGACGGTACTGCTTACCGCCAGCGACGTCTTTCACCAAAACCCAGCACTTTACAACCGCGCCCGCGAGCTGGGGGTAGCCGTCATCGACAAAAACGATATTGCCGAGGATGCGGTGGCCCAGCGGCTGCAGCAGGTGGCGTCGGGCAGCTTTCGGTATCGCCGGTAAACGGCCGCTTGCAATTTCACGCGCGGCGCACTACAATAAAAATAAATTGAGACAATCAAAAAGGAAGGGTATGGTAAAATGGAGACCATCAAAGTGGAATTGACCGCGGCCCCGAAGCAAAAGCCCGCCGACGAGGCGGCTTTAGGGTTTGGCAGCGTGTATACCGACCATATGTTCGTGATGAATTATGACGAGGGACAAGGCTGGCATGACCCCCGCGTCGTCCCCTATGCGCCCCTCAGCCTTGACCCCGCCGCCATGTGCCTGCATTACGGCCAGACGGTGTTTGAGGGGCTGAAAGCCTACCGCTCGGCAGACGGGCGCATCCTGCTGTTCCGTCCTGAAGAAAATTTTGCCCGGCTCAACCTCTCAAACGAGCGTCTGTGCATTCCCCCGCTGGATGAAAAGCTGTGTCTGGAGGGGTTAAAAAAATTTGTCGAGGTGGAAAAAGACTGGGTGCCCCACGCCAAGGATACCAGCCTGTATCTGCGGCCTTTTATCATTGCCACACAGCCTCATCTGGGCGTCAGCGCCTCTACCAGCTATCTCTTTCTCATCATCGCCTCGCCCAGCGGCCCCTATTATGCCGAGGGGCTCAATCCGGTTAAAATCTATGTTGAAACCAACTATGTCCGGGCCGTCAAGGGCGGTATGGGTATGGCAAAAACCGGCGGCAACTATGCCGTCAGCCTGAAAAGCCAGGTGGAGGCCCACGAGCAGAATTACAGCCAGGTGCTGTGGCTGGACGGTGTAGAGCGCAGATATATTGAAGAGGTGGGCGCAATGAACATCTTCTTCGTGATAGACGGCGAGGTGGTGACCCCGATGATCAACGGGAGCATCCTCTCAGGCATTACCCGTAAATCCGTATGCGAACTGCTGCGCAGCGAAGGCTACACGGTCACTGAACGCCGCGTCTCTATCCAGGAGGTCAGCGACGCGTACGACGCGGGCAAGTTGAACGAGGTGTTCGGCACCGGCACCGCCGCCGTCATCAGCCCGGTAGGACAGCTGAAATGGGGCGATAAGATCATGGAGATCGGCGGCGGAAAAATCGGCCCTATCAGCCAGCATCTTTACAATGAACTCACTGCCATACAGTGGGGTGAGAAAACCGGCCCCGCCGGCTGGGTGACCGAGGTTTGCAAAGGCTGAGGACCGGGCTTCTCTTTGAAGCCATGCGGTGGATACAGCTGAAAGCCGTAGAAAGGCCCGGTGTTTTCCGTTGCCGGGCCTTTCTCTTTTTTCTAAGGTGCCATTACAGCGCTTTATAAAACGCTGCTGCAAAAACGCTTTACCGGCGCGGCCGCAGTTTTTTCTTTCATCCCATGGCAATGGGCCTTTTCTTCTTGGCCGCGGCCCTGCCGCCGGCCCTCTAAAAAAGAGATAGGCCAACACAAAGGGCGACGGGATAAACCGATTTTAAAGGCGACTGAAAAATATAGCAAGGAGCAAGATTTATGATACGTTTGACCGTACTGTGTGAAAATACCCCGCCCGTCAGCCGGGCGCTGGGTGAAGAACACGGCCTTTCTTATTGGATCGAGACGGAACACGGCGCGGTGCTGTTTGACTGCGGACAAAGCGGCCTTGCGTTTGAAAATGCAGAAAAGCTGCATCTTCCCCTTTCAAAGGCGGCTTATGTGGTACTCAGCCACAGCCATTACGACCACGCGGGCGGCTATCCCGTTTTTGCGGGGGTGGGGCTTACCTGCCCGCTGGTGACAGGAGAAGGCTTTTTTGAAGAAAAATACGCGCAAAAAAAAGACAGCGACGTTTACAGCTATCTTGGCTGTGGGTTTGGCCCTGAACTGCTGGAACATTACGGCGTGCGCAGGCTGATATGCGGCGAAACGCTGGAGCTGCTGCCCGGCCTCTGGGCGGTGGGGGGCTTTGCGCGGGAAACGGCTTATGAAGAGATCCCTCCCCGTTTTCAAAAAAACTGGCCCGCCCCGCAGCCCGACCTGTTTGAGGACGAGATATGCCTTGCCGCAAAAACCCAGGAGGGGCTTGCGGTGTTCTGCGGCTGCGGCCACCCGGGCATCGTCAACATGCTGACGGCTGTGCAAAAACATTTTGGCCTGCCCATCGTCTCGGTGACAGGCGGGGCGCATCTGGCCCATGCCTCGCAGCAGAGGGTGACGGCCACCGCGCAGGCGCTGCGTCAGATGGAGGTGAAGCGGCTGTATTTGGGCCACTGTACCGGAGAGGCATGCAGCGGCGCTTTGCGCGAAGAGGGGCTTGTCAATCTTCCTCTTGCGCCAGGCGACTGCGTGGCCCTGTAAAAACACAAGTTCAAAAAGCCCGCGTTCCGTTATGCAAAAGCTGCGGAACGCGGGCTTTTTATAGATAAAAGATTCCTGTAAAACGTGCTCTTTTGATGCGCAGAAGAAAAACCGGCCTGCCAGGTGTCAAAGCACGGCGGGCAAAGCGGCGGCCGTGCTGAAGGGCCGAGGGTACACAGCGGTGTTTTACCGTTTTGCCGCGGCTTTCTCTGCCAGAGCGGGGCGAAAAATCACCCCAGCGCTACGTCTAAGATCATCATAACGGCAAAGCCCAGCGCAAACAGGAGGGTGCCGATATTGGAATGTTCCCCCTCTGACATCTCGGGGATCAGTTCCTCCACCACCACATAGATCATCGCGCCAGCGGCAAAACTCAGCAGATATGGCAGCGCCGGGATGATAAAACCTGCGGCTAAAATAGTGAGCACCGCCCCGGCTGGTTCAACAATACCGGACAGGACCCCGCACGCGAAGGCTTTGGGTTTGCTCATCCCCTCGGCCCGCAGCGGCATAGAGATCACTGCCCCTTCAGGAAAGTTTTGAATGGCGATGCCGATAGAGAGCGCCAGCGCCCCCATAGCGGTGATCTGGGTATTGCCCGCGAGCCATCCGGCATACACCACCCCCACCGCCATGCCCTCGGGGATGTTGTGCAGTGTTACAGCAAGCACCAGCATGGTTGTTTTTTTCAGGCGGCTTTCAGGGCCTTCGGCTTTTTGGCTGTTGATATGTAAATGCGGGATGATATAATCAAGCAGCAGTAAAAATAAAACCCCGCCCAAAAAACCCGTGGTGGCAGGGACGAACGACCACGTCCCCATCGCCGCCGACTGCTCTAAAGAGGGGATGAGCAAGCTCCACACCGAGGCCGCTGTCATCACGCCAGCCGCAAAGCCCGTCAGCGCCTTTTGAAAAAGCCGGTGGATCGACTTTTTCATAAAAAAGACGCACAGCGCCCCTAACGAGGTGCCGAGAAACGGGATCAAAATTCCCCAAAATGCTGCTCTCGTCATTTTTTGACGCTCCCCTGGTTGGCTACCGCCTGCATTTTCGCCGCAACGGCGCTCTGGTCGCCTAAATATTCTTTGCGCAAAAAGCTCCCGTCGTCGTCAAACTCATACACCAGGGGTACCGCGGTAGGGATATTGACATCCAGGATCTCCTCTTCAGACAGCGCCTCAAAATATTTTACCAGCGCGCGTATCGAATTTCCGTGCGCTGCGATCAGCACCCGTTTGCCCGCAAGCATCTCTTTTAAAATATGCTTTTCATAGTAGGGGATGACGCGGGCGATGGTGTCTTTTAAGCTTTCGCCCAAGGGCAGCTGGTCCTCCGGTTCCTGCCGGTACTGTTCCTGCAGGGCGGGGTTCCTCTCGTCATAGGCCTCCAGCATGGGCGGGGCGATGTCGTAAGAACGCCGCCATATCTTGACCTGCTCTTCGCCATATTTTTCAGCGGTCTCGGCCTTATTCAGCCCCTGCAGCGCACCGTAATGGCGCTCGTTGAGCTTCCAGCATTTTATCACCGGCAGCCAAACGCGGTCCATGGCGTCCAGCGCAAGGTCAAGGGTATGAACGGCTCTTTTTAAATAGGAGGTGTAACAGACGTCGAAATCATATCCGGCGTCTTTCAGTGTCTTTCCCGCCTCCCATGCCTCGGCACGGCCTTTTTCAGACAGTTCTACGTCTGTCCAGCCGGTAAAAAGGTTTTCTCTGTTCCAAACGCTCTCTCCGTGACGCAGAAGTACCAGTTTCATCATAGCCCTCCATTCTTTCTCTGGCAGCCGTGAGCCTTTTACGCCGCTGAGGCCGCCTTTTTTGTTGCGCGGCGCTTTTCAGCGCCATAGTTTTGGTTAAAAGCCAATCCCTTTTCTTTAGCTTACTCCTCAAAATAAGCCGAATCAAGAATGGCGAGAAGGTCTTTCTCGTAATCAGGCTTAGGTTCATCCGGGGTGCCGAGACGGAAGGTGTAAAGCGTATCGCCGCGAAGCAGGATCACCGTCATGGAGTAAACAGGGGTCTGCCGAGCTTCTCCGGCGGTCATAATAGTTTGATTCGGATATTCCAGCTTCAACACAAGGGCCGGACAGCCTACATATTCCGTGCGCTCCCGCGACAATTCAAAAACTTCAGTATCTTCACGATCGAAATAGCGATCTCCTGCTAACTGTAAAGCTTCTTCTGTTTCCATGTCTTTTACAGGCGTACCGTTCAATTCTGTTTCGGTAAATATCCTTAGTTGGGTATTATAATTTCCACCAAAATAAGCGGCCTCTATTTCAGTGACCTCATCGGACAAGGGATACCAAAAGCAGTCAACCGTATAGACTAAATCACCTACTTTGTTGGT
>JAUNTE010000122.1 GCA_030538855.1 Oscillospiraceae bacterium | reverse complement strand
TGTGAAAAACACAGTTTGTCGGCTCTCTTTATGTTTTAAAACATGAAGCCGTTTCTATAGGCTTATTTTCTCTGTCTGGCAGCGGCGGCTTTGAATAAATCAGGTCTGCGTTTTTTTATCCTCTAAAAAGGAATACCGCCCAAATGCCAACAGATACGGCGGTAAAAGGAGGCAGCGGCCATGTCCCAATTTCAGCCACGGCAAAATCCTATAAATTTTTACATATCAAAAAAGCCCGACCGCCATCGGGGCTCATCCTACCCATAAATATAAACCGTCTGATCCTCCGCATACTGTTTACAATTTTTCGCGTCTGTCCGGGCTTTTCGGACGGGCGCGGTTCATTATTATCCAGCATTTGGTGCTTTTTTGCAATGTCTGTTTCCCCTGGTTCAGTTCACGCTTCTATTTGCGTCTGTTTTTATAAATGGCCATAAAAGGGCGGGGAAGTGAAAACTTCCCCGCCCTTTTATGTGCTGAAAGCAATCATTCCTCCAGCTGTTTTGCCAAAAAAGCCGCCGCCACGCAGGTCAGCTTCACTTCGGTCTCGTCGGGCTGTTTTTTGCCCTCTTCCTCCAGCAGCAGTACGCTGCCTACCACGTCGCCCTGGGTAATGATAGGGGCGATCACCCTTGCGGGCCGTGACGCGTTGTCACAGGGAAGGATACCCTGCGCCTCCTCCGTCACCAGAATACGCCGGTTTTCTATTGCCTTTTCCAAAGCGGCCGAAAGGGGCTGGTCGAGATAATCTTTTTTACCGCCGCCGCTCACCGCAATCACCCGGTCGCGGTCGGTCACCATGACAGGAAGGCCTGCGGTGCGGTACAAAACATCCGCATACTGCGAAGCCACCGGGCTCAATTCTCCAATGGGCGAGTATTTTTTAAAGATCACGTCGCCTTCATGGCTGGTGTAAATTTCCAAAGGGTCGCCGCAGCGGATACGCTGGGTGCGCCTGATCTCTTTGGGGATGACGACCCTTCCAAGGTCGTCTATTCTTCTCACGATACCGGTCGCTTTCATAAAAATTCCCTCCGTAACAGATTCTCTATTGCCTAGTATCTGTTTACAGAGGGAAATTTATACAGTGAAAGACAGGTTATTTTGAAAGAAAATCCAGCACCTCTTTTACAATGCCCTCTTGTGTCAGCCCAAACCGTTTCAGCAGCTCGGGGGCCGGGCCTGAACAGCCGTATACGTCCTGTACCCCAATACGCCTTACCGGCACCGGCATTTTTTCCGCTGTCAGCGCGCACACCGCTTCACCTAATCCGCCTATCACGCTGTGCTCTTCACAGGTTACAAGCCTTTTGCACTCGCGGGCCGCCTTCAGCACCAGTTCGGCGTCCAGCGGCTTAATGGTGCACAGGTTCAGCACCCGCACACCTATCCCTTTTTCAGCCAGCAGCCGGGCCGCGCCCAGCGCCTCGTTCACCATCAGGCCGGTGGCAAGCAGGGCCACGTCGTCGCCGTCGGTCAGCTGTTCGCCTTTTCCGATCTCAAAGTGAAAATCTTCATCATGAAAAACCGGTACGGCCAGCCGCCCAAAACGCAGGTAGACCGGCCCCTCATGGGCATACGCCGCTTTTACAGCTGCCTTGGCCTCTATATTGTCCGACGGACACAGCACCACCATGCCGGGGATGCTGCGCATCAGGGCAAAATCTTCACAGCACTGGTGCGAAGCGCCGTCTTCACCCACAGAAATACCGCCGTGGGTAGCGCCGATCTTTACATTCAGGTGCGGATACCCCACGCTGTTGCGCACCTGCTCAAAGGCGCGGCCCGCAGCAAACATGGCAAAACTTGAGGCAAACGGCACAAGGCCCATGGTGGCCAGCCCTGCCGCCATACCGATCATATTTTCCTCGGCAATGCCGCAGTCAAAATGGCGCGCCGGATACGCTTTGCGAAAAACGCTGGTTTTGGTGGCTTCGGCAAGGTCGGCGTCCAGCACCACCAGGTTTTCATGCTCGGCGGCCAGTTCCACCAGCGCCTCGCCATAACCCTCGCGGGTGGCAATCTTTTTCTGCTCTGTCACCTTTACATCGCCTCCCGTCTCGCCATTTCGGCGCGCAGCTCGGCCATCGCCCGCCCGTATTCCTCAGCGTTCGGGGCTTTGCCGTGCCAGCCCGCCTGATTTTCCATAAACCCGACGCCCTTGCCTTTGACAGTTTTGGCCAGCAGGGCGCTGGGCCGTCCTTTTATCTGCCGGGCAGCGGCAAAGGCTTCTTCCAGCTGCTCAAAATCATGGCCGTCCGCTTTGAACACCGCAAAGCCGAAAGCGGCAAATTTTTTATCAAGCGGCTCGCTGTTCATCACGTCTTTGGTCGCGCCGTCTATCTGCAGGCCGTTGACGTCCACGATCACCATCAGATTGTCCAGCCGGTAGTGCGCGGCGGCCATGGCCGCCTCCCACACCTGTCCTTCAGCAATTTCACCATCGCCTAAAAGCGTGTAGACGCGCATATCCTCCGCCCTGTATTTTGCCCCCAGCGCCATGCCTACAGCGCAGGATACCCCCTGGCCCAGGCTGCCGGTAGACATATCTACGCCGGGCGTCTGGCGCATATTGGGATGTCCCTGAAGATGGCTGCCGATCTGACGCAGGGTCTTCAGATCCTCCGGTGAAAAAAATCCCCTTTCAGCAAGCGCGGCATACAGCCCCGGCGCGGCATGCCCTTTTGAAAGCACAAACCGGTCGCGCTGCGGCCAATCCGGCTTGGCGGGGTCGATGCGCAGCTCTTTGCCGTACAGATAGGCAAAAAGCTCGGCTGCCCCAAGGCTGCCCCCGGGATGCCCGGATTTGGCGTGGTATGTACCTTCTACAATGCCCAGCCGTATTTTACAGGCCAGAACCGATAGCTGTTTTTTTTCCTGCTCTGTCATAAGCGGGTGATCCTTTCTATCTTTATAGCGCCTTTTCCACTCTTTCAGCGCCAAATTTCACGATCATCAAAGCTGCAGTGCGGCATACGCCCCGGCTTTGCTCCCACGGTGTTTTTCCGCCGCGTTGCAGGCGGCACAAAGCCTTTGCTTTTTGATGGATGTTTTAATCATACCTTCTTTTCTGTTCTTTTTCAAGGCGGCGGCAAAAAGTAGAAAGAAAAAAGAGGAATCATACAAATTCCTCTTTTTTAAAGAATTATTTTATGGTGAAATGTACCACTCCTGCATATCCTCCAGCCGCAGGCAGCCAAGCCGCGCCGCGGTATTGCCCCGCGGCAGGCCGGCCAAACCGCAGTCCAGCCCGATTTTGTTCTGATACTTCCAAAATTTGTAGGGGACGTCCCTTTGATAAAAGCAGGTGGGGGTATGGCCAAATAAAGCGGTAACCCCCTCGGGGAAGGCGTCTTCCTCCTCTACCCGCTGCCAAAGCAGAAATTCACGGTAGGTGGGCAGGCGGACGGCGCACTCTTTGCGCAGGGCACGGCACTGCGCGTCATACTCCTCCTGCGTCAGATTCAACGGGCAGGCATGGGCTGCCAAAAACAGGCTTTCGCCCGCCTGGATGGTGATATTGAGCGGACAGGCGTGCAGATATTCCTCCATGGCGCGCTGCACAGAAACCGGCTGGGCGAAAAAATCCTCCCGGGTGGGGTCGCCGCCGTTCTGGGTCCACGCTTTCTGCCACTCCGCCTCTTTGCGCCCGGTGCGTTTGGCGTGCAGTACCCGCAGCAGGATATCCTCGTGATTGCCCAAAAGCAGCGTGACGCCGGGGCGGCGCATACAGTCTTTCAGCACCGCAACGCCCTGGGGTCCCCGGTCAATGACGTCGCCCAAAATGTACAGCCTGTCATGTTCGCCGTCGTAGCCGATCTCTACCAGCATACGCAGATAAACCGCCAGCTGGCCATGGATATCGCTCATCACATAAGTCGCCATGCTCTCCCCTTCTTTTTTCCCTATCATTTTTCAGGGCCGTATCCGTTCTCTTCGGCCCTTTTTCAGCTTTCCACCGGGTCACCGGCCGCGTCGGGCGGCGGTAAGGTGCTGTTTTCAGGCGCAGAAGTATCCATCGGTACATCAGGTGTAGAGTTGTCCACCGGTACATCCGGGGTGGGGGGATCCGCCGGTATCTCCGGCGGCGCGGTCACCGTCAGCTGCGCCGCGGCGTTGGCCACCGCACCCGCGGAATCTCTGACAGTATAGGTGATGGTATAGCTGCCTGCGGCCGCAAGCGCATCCCCCAGCCCGGTCAAAGCCCCGGTGGCGTTATTGGTAATGGTATAATTGGCCGCGCTCAACGCAATGGCGCCGTCCTCCGCGTCAGAAGCCGAGACGATGGAGAGCGGGTCAAACGGCGTGTTCACCTCTATCGAGACGCTGGACGCCGACAGTGAGAGCACCGGCGGTTTATTGGCGGCCGTCACCGTAATCACGGCTGAGGCGCTGGCGCTGACGCCGGCGGCGTTTACCGCCGTATAGGTGACGACATAGGTGCCCGGCGTCTGCACCATCACTTCCGGCATCACCGTAGCCGAAGTATCCCCCTTGACATAGATTTTAAAGGTGACCGAAAGGGTATTGCCCTGGCTGTCAAAAGCCGTTACCCCCTCCAGCGGGTTGAAGCCTGCATAGCCCTGTTCAATGGTGCGGTCTCTCACACCGGCCAGCGCGGGGCCGCTGTCCTGAACGAACACCGCTTTTACATAAATGTCCTCTGTCGCCTCATACGGGGCCGAGAATACCAAAAGCGGGTCGCCCACATTATCGATGCGGCCTATGGTGCATTCCCAATGGTCAAACACCGCGCCCGGGGCGGGCAGAGCCTCTACCGCCGTACACTGGGCCCCCTTGGCTATGGTCTGGCTCAGTTCGCCGCTCAAAGACCCCAGGGCCGGGTCATTCACGCCGAAAGTGATACGCAGGTTATCCGCGTTCTCTTCCTCTTTTTCCGGCCAGCCGTCTTTATAATAATTGATATACGGGTCAGATTCCACCACAGAGGGCTGGGTCTCGGCCCGTTTGGGTATCTCTTTCAGGGGTTTGGGGCGGGTGTCCTCCGTAATCAGGCTATGGGTGCGGATGTACCCGAACATCTCCTGAAAAGCAATTTTGGTCAGATGGATGCCGTCGGTAATGGTGTATTGGTCTTTGGCAAAACCGGTGGCAGGGTCTTTCAGCGCCTCGGCGCTGTTGATGAATTTATAGCCGTCCTCTTTGGCAAGCTGGGCCAGCGCGGCATTGAATTTGTCGATGGTGGTCATGGTGACCTGCTGATTCTGCCGGTACTCGCTGACGGGCGGTATCGCGTTGATGAGGATATCCGCATAGGGATACGCCTTGTGGATAGCGTCGGTCAGCTTGCGGTATTCCGCGATAAAGGTCTCAGTAGACCATCCAACGGTGTTGTTGGTGCCAAAGGTGAGCACGACGCGGCGGGGCTGCAGGATCTTTACCGCCTCGGGTATGGTTACCGTGCCCACGCCCTGAAATTTGACGCAGGGCTTCTGCCAGGCTTCTGAAAGCCCCATCCCCACCAGGCCGATGTCGTTGTCCAGGGTGGTGAAGCCGTACACCATCATCCGGTAGGTGTTTGAATCTCCGATAAAAAGCGTCTCGTCGATATATTCCTGTCCCGCGTCCTCGCCCTCTTTTAAAAGGGTGTCCTTCAGCTCTTCTTCATCCAGCACCCCGGCGGCGGGGTCGTAGCTGTCGTCCGGCAGGGCCGACGATACGCCGTCCCCGCTTCTTCCGCATGACGAAAACGCCGCCGTCACAAGCAAGATCACCAAAAGCAGCGCCAATATACCGCAGCCCAATAAAACGGCCCGGCGGCGCTGGGGGGGCTTCTTTGTCCTGTTATATCTTATGTTATGAGAGTTTCCTCCATGCGCAGGGGCAGGGCCTCCGCCCCTCTTTTTAGAGGCGTTTTTTTTCTGTTCATAAGGGTTCAACGTTTCAAACCTTCCTCCCTGTGGGATAGGACGCCTCAGCGTCTTTTTGCCGTAAAAGCACTTTTTTCGTATACCCACGGCAAGTTTATCATACACTATTTCACGCAAAAACGCCAGTATGAATTTCTGTGCTTCTTTTTACCAGCGGCGCGGCCGGCCCCGCCTTCAAAGCGATTTATAAAAGCGGCGTCATATGAAAAAAAGCCCCTTTCGGGGCCTTTTAAGTTTGGGTGCGCAGCATAAAAACACGGACGCAGTAAAGCTTGCTGGGCAGCTGCCTGTGAAACGCTGCCATGCAGCAGGTAATACGGTATAAGGGCGGACGCCCCCTCTCTCCCGCGCCTGCCGGTTGTTTGATAGGAACGTAAGAGCTTTGCGGCGCAGGCCGGTTCTCCTGTATCATCTGCTACATTCCATAAAATCAGATTTGATAAAAAGAGCGGCTGCTGTTTTGAAAGAACGGGAAAATCCAGCCGCAGGTATTTTCCTCATCCCTTTTCATCACGGCCTTTAAAAGGTTTATGGGCCGTGCAGACGGCATTCTAAATAGGTAACC
>JAUNTE010000121.1 GCA_030538855.1 Oscillospiraceae bacterium | reverse complement strand
AAACAAGCCCTTGCGATTCTGCATCGCCGGGCCCTTCCAGTCGGGTTCCAATCAAAGTGCGTCTGTTTTTGTGCCTGTGCTGTTGCTTTGGCAGAGGTATGACCGTGTGCCCGGTAGATGAGGCCTGCAGAAACCCAGCACCGCCCTGCGCGGCGTTTGGTCATTGCCGTGTTGAACCCGGCTGAAACAGCTGGCCCGCCCCATTTTTGCAAAATTCACGCCGCAATATGCAGGCGCTTTTGCCCATTGGAGGCCGCCGGGTGCGCCGCGGCAGTTTTTTGCCTGTTTTGTCTGTAAAGCTCCGCCCGTATCAGACAGGCGATCAGCCCCACCGGCAGGCAGTACCATAAAAGCAGCGCACAAAATATATTTTTTACCGCCGCACGATAAAAACTGTTTGATCTCGGCAGCTGCGCCTTCGCCCCTGAAGCGGCAGCCGGGCGCAGGCCCTTAAAAACAGCCTTCGCGTCGATGCACCAGTTTTTCATTCTTTCCTTCCGCATAAAAAACATCCCCTTTCGCTTCATCAGCATAACAAAGGGGATGTCCGATAAAAAGTACTTGTCCGTTTTGGGCCGCAGCGCCGCAGAAATGCCGCGGCTTTTACAGCCGCCCGCTTCTATTCTTTTTGCGCGGGCTGCAGATAGGGTAAGATCACGCGGTAGGCTTTTGTCAGGCTGTCTAAGTTCCAGCGGGCGTTTGCGGGGCTGGTGCTTGGCAGCGGGGTATCCTGTATGCCCGTACTGTGGACGCATAGTTTTTGATAAAGGCGGTGGGCCGTTGTGCCGGTGGTAAAAACAGCGCGGACAGGCACCGCCCCTAATATAACGGTAAGATCATTGGCCCGCCCGTCCCGGATGCTCGCGTCGCTTGCGCCCTCGATGCGGCAGCTCTCCAGCACATCCCACAGGGCGATGCCATGCCGCAGCGCAAACGCGCGGCGTTCTTCTGTGCGCACAGGCAGCGCTTCGTCAAAAAGACGGGCAAGCACCGGCCAAAAACGGTTTTGCGGATGCGCATAATAAAAACCGGCTTCACGCGATTTTGGCGAAGGCATGGTACCCAAAAGCAGCACCTTGCTTTGCCCGTCATACACCGGCCCTATCCCACTGTGATCTACCAGCCCGCTCATTCGTGTTTTTTCTCAAGCGGGACGACGCTGCCGTCCCTGGTTACGATGCGTACGCGGCTCAGTTCGTTTTCAAGGCTGCCGCGCATGGCGGCGATATACGCTTTACGCAGCGCCGCCTGCTCTTCTTTTTCATCGGCCGTCAGCCCCTGCGGCAAACGGCTCTTTTTGGCCAATTCGTTGATACGGGCGATTTGCAGGTCTGTCATCTGTCCATACTCCTTTAAGCAATACAGGTTCTTTTTTCAGTATTTCTGTTTTTAAGGGCAGTATACCAAAAGAGAACTTTTTTCGCAAGGCGGGGCAATTTCTGTTTTGGCACGGCCCGCCGCCCGCGCGGTAAGGCCGCCGAAGGGCCGGCTATGGCTTTTTGAACGGGGAAAGCCGTTTTTTGCGCGGCGCCCAGCCTTTTATAAGGCGGCGAATTTGAACAAGCTGTTAAATCTGCCTCTCTACATTGCATTTATCTGCCGTCTATTTTATAATAAAGATATTAAAAGAAAAGGAAGGCCGTTATGAAATTATCACCTTTTAAGCGTTGGCTTTACAGGATGGATTATAAATATAACCGTTACGCGATACAAAACCTTACGCTGATACTGGCAGCCGGTATGGCGATCGTCTGCCTCGGCACCCTTATCAACCCCCGGGTGAATTTGATGAGTTATCTGACGCTTGACCGGGCTGCTGTTTTCAGCGGGCAGGTGTGGCGGCTGTTCACTTTTATTTTTGTCCCGCCCACCAGTTCGTTTTACTCGTTGTACGGGCTGTTCATGACGGCGCTTTCTATTTATGTGTTCTATTGGATAGGTACGGCGGTAGAAAACAGCTGGAGCAGCCTGAAATTCAACTTCTACTATCTCATCGGTATGCTTGGGGCCATCATTGCCGCTATGATCACCGGCTTTGGCAGCAGCCTGTGGCTCAACACCTCTTTGTTTTTGGCCTATGCCTGCCTTTTTTCAGACCAGCAGCTGCTGCTTTTCTTCATCATCCCGGTGAAAGCAAAATGGCTGGGCTGGTTTGAGGGCGGCCTGCTGATTCTCTATCTGATCATCGGCAGCTGGGCCGACCGTGTCAGTATCCTTCTATGCATCGCCAATTTTCTGTTGTTCTTTGGGTCTGACCTGCTTGGCGGCCTGAAATCCACCATCCGGTATTGGAAGTCACGCCGTCAGTTCCGGCGGTGACCAGCGCCTTCCTGTTAAAAACTTTATGATAAAAAGACGGGCCGCAAAGTTGTTTTGCGGCCCGTCTTTTTTGGTTTAAGAAAAAATGCGTACTGCCGGTTTTGCCGCTGTACACACATCAAATACTAACGTCTTCTGCAATGATCATCGGCTGATAGAGCCGATAAAAGGGGCGGCTCTGCGCCCGATCAAAACCGGCCATAGGTAAACAAAATCGCTTTACAGCGCCGCCACGGGGCATTCTCTCTATCAAAAAGATGGAAGCTGTCCAGCGGCGGCACATGGCTGGCCGTGGCTTTTCGCCGCCGTATTTTTTGCCGGGCGCTTTTTTGTAGTATCCGCAGCATAAGGACGACGTTTTTGATGTTATTGCCGCGCAGTAAAAAACAGCTGTTTTCAACGGCCTTGCCCTTGCCGCAAAAGCGGCGGCCAAACGCATGACCCAAGAGAACTTTCACTGTGATACGGCTGTTTTTATTGAAAAGCAAATACGGAGGAACTGCGGCCCTGTAGAAAAAACAAATTTGATGCCCCTCAGCCGCAGCCTTTTTGGTACGACTATTTTTTGCGAAAAAACAGTTTGAGACCTCTGTTTTATGCTATACTGAAAAAAACATAAAAGCCGCCGGGATGAAAAGCCTGGGGCGGAAAAATTTTAAAAATAGAGCGAAAAGAGGAGGAGAGGCATGGAGGAGACAGAAAAAAACGGCCTGCCGCCGCTGAAAACATGCCCGATATTGGTAAAGGTTTTTACCTGGGTGTTCGGCGCTGTTTTTTTGGTGGTGTTTGCGGCGGTTTTATTTGACAGGCAGGCCGGGGTATACGACCAAAAGCTGCGCGCGGCCAGCGTTTTTTTATCCGCCCTGCTTTTAAGCGCGGCACTGGCCGCTGCCGCATATCTTTTGCAGAAATATGAAAAACCGCTTGAAAAGGCGCGGCGTATTTTGCTGCCCTGCCTGTTTGCGGCTTTTTTTGCCCTTCAGCTTGTTTTTTTATATTTTTTTCAGGTGCAGCCCACCGACGCGTGGGATTTCGGCATTGTGGCCGACGCGGCCATCCGTATGGGCGGCGAGGGTTATACCCCGGACGTCTATTTTTCGATGTTTCCCAATAATATCCCGCTGTTTTGGTTTTGGGCCCCGTTTTTTAAAATTCTTTCTCTGTGCGGGGTGACCCAGACGCAGACGATGATGCTGGCGGCCGGGGTGGTGAACTGCCTGCTGATCGACGCCGCACTGTTTCTCATCTACCGGCTGGCCCGGCGGATGCTTGGCTTTTCGGCGGGGCTGCTGACACTGCTGCTGGCGGGGATGAATGTCTCGCTGCTTTTATACGGCCCCATTTTTTATACCGATACCATTACCATGCTTTGTCCGGCCGGTATTTTAAATTGTTATCTTTCTGTGCGGGACCGGTGGAGAGAAAAGAAAAGCCTTTGGCCGCCGTTATGCGCGGGCGCTGCGTTGGCCGTCATAGGCGGCGTGTTAAAGGTGACGGTTGTGATTTCATTGATCGCGGTATGTATTGCATGGGTCGTACAGGACGGTTTTCGTCCGCGGCGGCTATTGCCTGCCTGCGGCGTGCTGGCCGCGGCGGTGCTGGGTATTTCACTGCTGCAGTTTGCGGCCGTGCAGGGGATGGACCCGCCCGCCCGGCAGGAAAACGCCATCCCGCACAGCCACTGGATCATGATGGGCCTCACCGGCAACGGCAGCTATTATGACCCCGATTATCAGCTGACGCTTTCGGTGCCCGCAGTCGAGCGGCCCGCGCTCATCCGCGATGAGATCCGGCGCCGCGTTACCGCCTACGGCCCGGCGGGCCTGGCCGCGCACGGGCTGAGAAAGCTGGCCTTCACCTGGGGGGACGGCACATATCTTTCCTCAGTAAAAATAGACTGGGGCGCGGTGGACCACGAGAACCCCCTGAGAGACTTTTTTTATACCGACGGCCAGTGGTTCGGCATATATCTTGTTTATATCGACGGCCTGCAGCTATCTATGCTGGGGCTGCTGTGCGCGGGCGCGCTTTTTATAAAAAGGAAAAAAAGAGAGCTGTTTGCGGTGCGGCTGGCGGTTTTTGGCCTGCTGGCGTTTTTGCTGCTGTGGGAGACGCGAAGCCGCTATCTGGTAAATATGCTGCCGCTGCTGCTTTTGCTGCAGGCGGCCTCGCTGTGTGTTTTTACGGCATGGCTGCAAAAAAAGCCATGGCGAAAACAGGCGAGACAACAGATATGATATAAAAAACAGCCGCAGCAAAGCGGAGGCCATAGAGATCCAATTTTTTATTGCGCAGCAATAAAAAATAGCCGAGAACAAAAAACGCTGCGGCTGAGGTTCTAATGTTTATTTTTTGTTGTTCCACGACGCGCACTTAGGAAAGTGCGCTGCTCCACAATAAAAAATATCCGGGAACGAAGAACGCTGCGGCTAAGGTTTTAACGTTTATTTTTTGCCCTGCGCGGCGCACGCTGAGAAAGGCGCGCTGCCCACAATAAAAAATGTCAAAAAATATTTATAATGATGATTGTAAAAGTGAAAAAGGTGTGGTATATTGTAAGCACAATAATTATTAAACATAGTTTAATAATTGAAAATGATGGATGGAAAAGGGCGGTCAACTATGATTTTGGTAAACCATTTGGGCTATGACGCCAAAGACCCCAAGCGCGCGGTCTATCAGGGAGAAAAAAACGACTGTGCGGGGCGTTTTGCCATTTTGAATGAAAAGGGAGAGCCGGTGTACAGTGCCGAGGCCCATGAGTGCGGCGAGGTTGCGCAATGGAAAACCGGATACTACTGGACGATGGATTTTTCATCTTTGCAGCAGCCCGGCGTCTATAGCCTGACGCTGGAGACCGCGAAAGGCATCCAGCGGTCTTTTCCGTTTGAGATACAGGATTTTCTGCTGACGATGCGTACCGTAAACGCCGCATCCTGTTATTTCAAGCATCAGCGCTGTACCGGTGAATGGGCCGAGGAGGATTCTCATGTAGGGTTTGCCGGCCCGAGAGAAGGCGTGGCTGACCTGCGGGGAGGATGGTATGACGCCACCGGCGACGTCAGCGTGCATCTGTCGCATCTTTCACATGGACATGTGTATAATCCCCAGCAGACTTCGCTGGCAGGATATGCGTTTTTGAAAGCGGAGGAATGGCTGGGCGAGTCGGAGAATATCCAATATTCGATGATGCGCCGCCGGATGCTGGACGAGGGCACGTTCGGCGCGGATTTTCTCATGCGGATGCGCGCGCCGGGCGGGACGTTTTTCCGTTCGGTCAGACGCAGCGACGCGCTGGAACATGTGCACGGCACAAGGTACATCAATTTTGAATACCGCGGTTCCAGCGATCAGTTTTCAGAAAAAGCGGCGACGGCGGAGGAAGAGGTCATCCGGGACGAAAATTATGAAGTGAGCCTGCGCAGCGGCGGCGGCCTGGCCATTGCCACTTTGGCGGCGGCTTCACGGCATTATTATCCGGGCACGGCGTTTACCCGGGACGAATATCTGACGGCAGCGCGGGAGGCATGGCATTATCTTGAAAAAAACAATGCACGTTACACCAGCAATGGAGAATGGAACCTGCTGGACGAATACTGCGCGCTGCTGGCGCTGGTAGAGCTGTACCGCGCCACCGAGGAGTATGAATATCTTGCCAAAGCCGAAGAAATGGCGCGGCGGGTGATGGCGCGGCTGGAGCCGCAGGGCGAAGGAACGGCCATGTTTATGGCGATGCCGGGGCGGCCCTTTTTCCATCCTTCCGACGAGGGGATGCCGGTAGTGGCCCTGCTGGAATATGCGGAAATACAGCCCTCGCCTCAAAAAAGAAAAGAGGCCGTTGCAGCCGCGGAAAAGGCGATGCGCTGGCAGCTTCATCTGCGCGATGAGACGGTGAACCCATTCGGTTATCCCCGGTTTTTATACAAAAAAGCGGAAGGGGAGGTACAGCACCGGTTCTTTTTCCCGCATGACACGGCGGTAGCGCCCTGGTGGCAGGGCGATAACGCCCGCCTGTGTTCACTGAGCGCGGCTGCGCGGCTGCTGGCCGCAAAAACCGAGGACGCAGAACTGGCCGACCGGCTGCGTGAATTTGCGGCTGACCAGCTCAACTGGATATTCGGCGTCAACCCCTTCGACAGCTGTATGATGGAGGGATATGGCCGCAATCACATCCAATATTTTTTTGAAGGCCGGTATGATTTTATCAACGCCCCC
>JAUNTE010000120.1 GCA_030538855.1 Oscillospiraceae bacterium | reverse complement strand
CAGAAAAAAGATGAGCAGAATAGGCTGTCTGCTTTTGACGATGATCTTTGGGGCCGCTTTATTTGCCGGCTGCGGCGAGCAGGCGGACACGCAGGAGCCGGGGGCCCCGGCCCCTGACAGGGTGGGCCGATATGTGGGGATAGAGATCCCGCTGCCGGAGGAGGTGCCCATCAGCTACCTAAGCTATTTTCAACGCAGCCCGCAGGGAGAACTGCAATTTTTCTACTGCCCGGAAAAATCAGAGAGCGGCCCCTACCGCTGCGCAACGCTGCAGCAGGACGACAGCTGGCAAGTACAGGAGGCGGCTGCGGTAAACGACGCGCTGGCCCAGATACCCGGCGCGGCTATGAGGGATATTCGCTATGGAAACGACGGAAAGCTTTATGTGGGCGTTTCAAGCCCTGACGGGGGCAACGCTGTTTTTTGCTGCGAGGGAGAAAAAGCGCAGGAAATAGAACTGAATTACGTCAACGGTGTAAATACCTATTTGGGGGGCGTTTACGGTTTATCCGACGGCAGTATCGTTTTAGACTGCGGCACGATAGAAAAATATGAGAGAAGCACAGGAAACCTGGAACTGACGATCGATGTCTATCAAAACGCGGGTATTGGACGGGAAGACCAGTTATACTATTTTAAAGACCAATCAGCCAAAGAACAGGGGATCATCTCGAAATTGATTTTGACCGGTGAGCTCGAAGTGGGCGACCTGCCTTTTTGCGAGATAGAAAAACCGGGGGCGCTGGTACATGTATTCGATGATGGAAACGAGGGTACGGTATGCGCTGCCGGCAGCTCGCTCTCTTATCTGGCGCCGGGGGCGACGATTTGGGAAAAGCTGACCGACAGCCAGTACGGCGTGTTCAGCTACAGCGGCTTTCAAATCAGGGAATTATATCCGCAAAACGATGATTATGTCGCTACGGCTTTTTATGACCATGAAGCGCTGCACTGTCTGCGGATAAAATATGATGAGGTGGCCGCTGAAAATCAGGTGCTGGTGATAGCGGGGATGGAAGAGCCGGACGAACGGCTGCAAAATTCTATAGCCGCGTTTCAAACTTCGCACCCGTCTGTGAAGGTGGAATACCGCCAGCTGGTGGGTGAGGACGGATACGCTACCGCCGACGAGGCGCGCAAAGTGTTGAATACTGAAATTTTGGCGGATGAGGGGCCGGACCTGCTGCTTTGGGACGCTGCGGATTTAAAAGGATATGAGGGAAAAGGCGTACTGCTGCCCCTTGAGGAGCTGCTGAAAGATGTAAAGGAGGAGCTGATCCCCGGTATCTGGGAGACCAGCATGGATGAAAACGGAAACATCTACGCGCTGCCCACGGCATTTTATGCATGGACGCTGCTGGCGGACGAAACGGTGACAGAGGCCTTTACAAGCCTGCACGATTTGGCGGCCTATGCAAAAGCGCACCCCGATACGCCGGTTTTACCGGCGTCGGATTGGACGGCATCGGGGCTTGTGAAGATGCTGCTGCAGCTTTACGAGGATGAATTTTACGCCGAGGACGGCAGCTTTGACCCACAGCGCGCCCAAACCTTTTTAGAGGACGCTTTCACGCTGGCGCAGCAGATAGGCTGCGGCGAGTGGAAACAGGATTTGATGATGGGCGCCGATACGAATTCGAGCATCGTCGCCCGGACACAGGGCGAAGCGCTGGCCTCGCTGACCCGGCAAAAAGATATGCCTGACTCGTTTACCACAATGCTGATAAATCTTTATACAGGGCTTTGCTACAATGAAGACGCAAAACTGAGCATTGTGAAAAACGGCTATCTGCCGCTGTCCTGCATCGGTGTGAACGCCAACAGTGAAAATACCGAGCTGGCGGCTGAATTTGCGGCGCAAATGCTTCGCACGTCAGACATCTGGGAGCAATACCCCGAAAGCGCAACCAAGGTGAGAGGCGCTTCTGTCAACCGGAAGGTTTTGGAAAAAGCGACAGCGCTGACCGCTCTGGCCATTGAAAACCTGACGGAATATGGGATGCTGGATATGTCGCAGGTTGAAGGCCATGACTATTTTCTGCGCCCGGCCTCAGAGAAGGAGACGCAGCCTATCGCAGAGCTTTTCTACGGCGTGGATACCCGGCTGTGGGAGGATGCACGGCTGGAAGAGATCATCATGCCCTGTATAAAGGATTATTTTGAGGGAACGATCACGGCACAGGAGGCTGCCGAAAATATGAGCGCGCAGATGAAGGTGGCCCTGTCGGAATAAAACCACAAATAAACAAAAAGAGCGGACGCAAAAGTCCGCTCTTTTGTTTTGCGGCGGAATGCTTTATAATAGAAAAAACGCCGCAGAAAAACAGCAGAAGATACCGCCGCCGCGCTTTATGAAAAATGCGGGAGAGCGGGACGGAAAACGAAACGAAGTTTTTGAAAAGCCACCCGGCCGCTGCACGGGGCTGCGGCCGGGTGAAAAGGATGCTGCGGCAGCTTTTACAAAAATACTGGAGGAGCGTCATGAAAAAAATAAAAAGACCATTTTGGAGCCTGCTTTTTTTGGCGCTGCTGCTGAGCGGCTGCGCCGGAGAAAGTGCCGCCGGTTTAAAAACAACCCTGCCGTACGCCCCTCAGCCGCAGTATGAATGGGGCAACACGGCAAAAACGACGCTTACGCTATGGTCACAGGAGCCGGACATCGAACGCGTTTATATGCAGAAGGCGATTGCGGCCTATGAGGCCGCCACCGGAAACCGGATCGAGATCGTCCAGTATCCGCAAGCGGAGTTTGAAGATACGACCGCCAGAGCTTTTGCCGGAGAGACGCAGGCGCCGGACTTGCTTTTGAGCTACGGGGGGGCCAATATCGACGCCTATGACCCCGATGAGAATTTTTATGATTTTTCAGACGCGGTATGGGTCAGCGATTTGACAGATACCTCTATCAATCAGACGGTTTATCACGGAAAGATCATTGGCCTGCCGCATTGGGAGGCCTCGGTGGCCGGATTTCTTTATAATAAACAGATTTTTGAGCGGCTCGGCATCAAGCTGCCTGAAACGCAGGAAGAGTTTATGGACGCCTGCGCGGTTTTGCTGAAAAACGGCGTCGTGCCCATGTATGTCCCGTTTCAGTCGCCCTCTATGCTGCTGTATCAGTTCCCTTTTGACAGCGTGGTGCAGGACGCGGCGATATTAAACGCGCTGAACGAGGGAGAACTGTCTTACAGCCGGCTGCCTCAAATGAAAAAGATCGTGGAATGGTATAAGGCCATGGCGCAGGCCGGATATTTTGGGCAGGAGCTTGAAAAAAACAGCTGGGAGGGCATGAGTGAGGCTCTGAGCAGCGGCAGTTACGCGATGATGCCTTGCTGGGATACCTGGCTGTATACGGATTTTCAAGGGGACGCTTCAAACTTTGGCTTGATGCCGGCCTTTATGGGCGTGCCGGACAGCGGCGTATTTGAAGGGCCAAATTTGGCTTTGGTCATTGTCAACCGCCACAGTGAGAAGCTGGAGGCCGCGCTGGATTTTGTGACTTTTCTGGCCGACCCCTATAATTATAATCAGGCGTTTGCAGGGCTGTACACCGCGCCGGTTTTTAAAAATCAGGTGGCAAGCATCTCGACGCCGCAGTACGCCGAGGCGGAGCGGCTGATAGAGCGGCATTATTACGATTCTACGGCGTGGCTGCGCATCCGGGGGTTTTCGCAAAATGACGCCTCCTGCATCATAGAGTACATCCTCTCGGACGATATGACGGCGACGGAGTGCCTGAAAAAGATGGACGCCCTGCGCGCGAGGCGGCTTGACAGCCAAAAGGACGGCGCGGTGAAAGAAGGCGAAAGCTGATGCGGAAGAACAAAACAAAAAAACCTGTCTGGCTTTACGCTGTCGGAGCCGCAGTTTTTTGCGTGGCCATCGCTTTTTTCATCATGGTGGCACTTTATTTTTATAAATTTGACCATACACTTGCGGCGGAGAACGAGGCCCATCTGGCCGAGGCAGCCAATCAGATCACCGCACACATGCTTTCGATCATGAAGGATACAAAGACCTCTGTGGAGGTGGCGGCAGACGCTGTCTCAGCCATGGACAACCCGGAGGCGGCGCTGCAGTATCTGGCCCGGGTAAAGGAAAAAATGGGTTTTGCATATATCGGTTACGCGGGTGCGGACGGTGTTTTGCATATGGCAGACGGTATGGCGGATAAAGATATTTCGTCAGAGGCATATTTTCACGACGCGCTGGGCGGCAATACCGTAGTGACCGGTCTTTACCGTGAAATCCTGGAGGACAGGGCGGTATCCGGCGTTGTGCTGGCGGCGCCCCTGTATGACGGGAGCCAAAAGCCGGCAGGCGTGCTGGCGGCCATGCTGGATATCAAATTGCTGCAGGACGTTTTAGATGTGGAAAGCTTTGACGGCAACGGTTACGCCTATGTGATAGACGCCGAAGGAGAACTGGTGCTGCGCTCAAAAAGCATGGATTACAACAACTTTTTTATGGTGCTGAAAAATGTGGCCTTTGCGGACGGCTACAGCTATGAAAAGACGTATGACGATATTCTGAGCGGACGAAAAGATATGACGCTTTATGATAATCTTGGCACAGAGCAGTACGCCTATTATTGTCCGTTGGGCCTGAACGGCTGGACGGTGATCAATATTGTGGCGAAGGATGCGGTGACCGCCAACACCAGTATGCTGATGAGAGACCTGGCGTTTTTGAGCGTGATCTCCATCCTTGTTTTTGCCGCCCTGATGGCGTTGGCGGCCGTCGGGTTCAGCATTTCAGGAAGCCGCAGGCGGGCGGCGGAGCTGAAATCTGTTTTTTTAGCTAATATGAGCCATGAGCTGCGAACCCCCATGAACGCCATTATAGGCGTCAGCGAACTGCTGCTGCGGGGCGATTTGACGCCGGAACAACGAAATTATTTAAAAGTGATAGACCGGTCAAGCAAAAGCCTGATAGGCATCATCAATGACATTTTAGATTTTTCAAAAATCGAATCAGGGGATTTTCCACTTGTGGAGGCGCCATATTCTATGCGGACGCTGATTACCGATCTGACGGCCCTGACGGTGGTACGGATAGGGGAAAAACCCATACACTTTTTTGTTGATGTAGGCCGCAGACTGCCGGAAGAGCTGATTGGAGATGTGACCCGCGTTAAGCAGATCGCCGTCAATCTGTTGAGCAATGCTGTGAAATTTACCCAGAAGGGCTTTATTATTTTAAGATTGCGCGCCACCCATGAGGATGGACTGATCAAGCTGGAGATTTCTGTAGAGGATACAGGAATCGGGATACAAAAGCAGGACATGGGACAGCTGTTTACCAGTTTCAACCGTCTGGACACCCACCACAACCATAACGTGGAGGGTACGGGGCTGGGGCTGGCCATCTCAAAAAGGCTGGCGGTAAAAATGGGCGGAGACCTGACGGCGAAAAGTGTCTATGGAGACGGCGCTCTTTTTGCCGCGACGATATATCAAAAGAGCTGCGGTGAAAAAATCATCTGCAAGCGCAGCTGGCCCGAGGATAAGTGGATGGCGATCTATGAGCCGTCAGGCGTTATGCGGCGCTGCTATAAAAGGACGCTGCTGCGGTTTAAAGTGCCGCACACGATCTACAAAGACCTGAACGAGTTTTTAGAGGACATGAAGGTGGAAGAATTCTCTTATGTGCTGGCGGAAAAAGAAATTTTGGCCCAGCTGCCCCAGCGGACAGACGGAAAACCATGTGTTTATATCCCACTGGCCGGACAGAACGAGCACACGCTGGAATCAGAGATATTAAAAAGACAGGTTATTTATGCGCCGCTGTTCTGTCTGCAGTTTCAAAGCTTACTGCAGCCTGCTGAAGACTCGGCCGCAGGGGCGATCCCTTATCCGCCCATAGACGATAAAAGCTTTCCTGACGCGCATATCCTGCTAGTGGACGACAACGAGCTGAACCTGGAGGTGACGGCGGCGCTGCTGGAGCCATATGGAATGCAGATAGACCGGGTGACGAGAGGGGCGCAGGCCGTCAGTAAAGTAAAGGAAAACCATTACGATCTGATTTTTATGGATCATATGATGCCCGAGATGGACGGCGTGGAAACGCTTGCGCATATCCGTGAACTGCCGGATGGGGAAAAAACGCCTGTTGTGGTTCTGACGGCCAACGCGACGCAAGAGGCGCGGCAGATGTTTGAAGAGGCGGGCTTTGACGCTTTTTTGGCAAAACCCATGGACGTCAGGGAAATAGACCGCGTTCTGCGAGAATACCTGATGCGGAAGTAAAAAATAGCCGCAGCGAAGCGGAGGCTATTTTTTTGGCCATTCGCCCGGTTGCCGCGACAGCGGCGAGGGCGAGGCCTTGGAAATAAAAAATAGCGGGAAACGAAAGACGCTGCGGCTGAGATACGAATGTTTGTTTTTTGTTGCGCGACGCGTACTTGGAAAGCGCGCTGCTTCACAATAAAAATGGATATTTTTCCAGCCGGTTACGGCTTCTCTATAAGCTGAAAAACGCATGGTTACAGGCTTTTTGGCAGGATGAATCTAAATGTAAAGTGACAAAACGGCACCCGATCAATGCCCAAACGAACAAAAGAGTTATGGACAGTAACA
>JAUNTE010000119.1 GCA_030538855.1 Oscillospiraceae bacterium | reverse complement strand
AAAAGTATTAGATAAACCGGGATTTATCAGGAAGACCGTGAACCTATAACGCAATGGAAAACAGGAAAAAACAGCCCTTGTCCACGATAAAGTAACCGGTTTCACTGTCATTGATAAACCCGTCTGCCTCTGTTTGTGCGGTAATCAAGAGAGCGACAGAAAACTGTGCTTTTGCCCCCTGATAATCATGGTGCCTATATGTTACGCAGTAAAAGTAGAAATACCTTTCCTGTAAGCGGCTTTCAGAACACATTTTTATCTGGGCGGCGCATGATGTATGAAACTTCTCGACATGTGTTCTTGACAGCGTGACGTCACAATTTCACTTGCCGCTTTTTTGATGCCTGCGCTTACAAAAGGACGTATAATGGGATATAACAGGGTTTAAGCCGAAACGGTGAAAAACCTTGATCTGCAAGGTATCCGCCGTTTCGTTATAAAGACTTATAAAAAGTTATCAGGCGATTTTCTTTTATAAAACCTGACGCACAGCTGACAGAAATAACGGTTTCAGATGAAAATGAAAATATCGCGTTTTTCCGAACAGGGTAAAGGGGATAAGCGGCAAACTATACGCAAAACAAACTACCCGGCACACTGTAAGATAGCGAAACGCACAAGGGGCAGCCTTATCGGTACGGCTGCATCTTTACAAGGTGTATGCGCATGGTTTTGAAAACAGAGATGGACACGGCGGCTTTTTTAAGCGCGGGTCTATCCGTTTAAAAACTGTGTACGGCCGCTTATATTTTAGCAAAAAGAGCGGTATGCCTCTCTGCTGAAGAGGCATACCGCTCTTTGTCTTTTTACTGCGCAAAGTTTATAAGGCCCGTTTGGCGCAGATTTCCAGGCAGCGGCCATATAAAAGGCGGCCATGTTTTCTATCGAAAGAAAAAGCCGATGTATCCAGGGAGAAAAACGGTAACCGCAAAAAACAGAGGGCATAAAAGATCACCGGGCAGCTGTTTTTCAGGGCGCCGCCGCGCCGGACCCTGCTTTCTCATAACCAGATCATGTTTTTTCAGCAAAACGCTTTTTTACTTTCAGGCCGCCTGAAAGCAACAGCCCCCCCAGCTGCACCAGAAGAGAGAGTAAAACAACAAGGTTTGTGCCCTGTAAATAGCCGCGGCCGATCAGCGGGCCGCACAGCAAAACGCAGCACAATAGTCCCGCCGCGTTGGCCGCCACCAAACCCTTAAAATCTCGGATAATGGTGAGAAGCATGTTGAAAAACAAGACAAAAGCCGTCACCACGGCGCTGACGATGACCGGCACCAAAAGCGCCTGGTTTTTCATGACCCCCGCCAGTGTATCGGGGTTGCCCCCGTATAAAAAGCGCAGGCCCCATTCTCCCAGTAAAAATCCGCCCAAAACGCCCAAAACGCCGACGCCCCCCACCGCAAGACAGGTGCGGCCCAAAAGCTTTTGAAACCCGACTTTATCCCGCTGCTGATAGGCTGCGGCAAAGCCGGTGATCAGCGGCGTGAACAGATAGGCCGCCCCCATTTGTACCAGCAGGGCCGGGGCTGAAATAGCGGAGAAAATACCGGCCGCGGCCTCTCCGTGCGCCGTTTCAAGATAGACGCGGGGCAGGTTTGAAATGGCGGTATTGAGAAAGGCATAGGCCACCAGCGGCAGGCACTCCAGCAGCAGACGGCCCATGGACGAAAAAGAAAAGGGGCGGCTGAAATCGCCCAGGGCCCGGGCGCGGGGCACGTCGTATATGGCCACCAAGATAAAACTGGCCGCCGCCATACCCAAAATAGAGAGGGAAAGCCCCAGCCCGCAAAAAAGCCCCAGCGCGAACACGGCCAAAGATACCACGCCACGCATCAAAAAACTCTTCCCCACAATATCCATCCGCATTACCCGCTGGTCGATGCCGTGCAGCACATCCATCAGCGCCTCAGAAATACGAAACGCCATATAAAACAGTACCGGCCAGGCGGTGCCGGGGCCGTAGCCCCACAGCAGCACCGCGCCGCCGCAGGCCAAAAGCGCCGCGCCGCTGGTGAAAAAGCGCGAAAAAACATAGACGCGGTCGGTATATTTTCCGGTCAGGTCAGAGCTTTGATAGGCCCTCATCCCGTAGATGGCGACGGTGAAAAACATATTCGACTGCGCCATCGCCACGGCAAAAATACCGTTGTCAGCCGGGCCGCTTAAACGCAGTACCACCCAGCTCATCAGCCAGATGCAGGCCTGGTAAAAAAGGCTTCCGGCCGAGTTCCAGATTATATTGCTTTTCAGGCTGGTGGGGTCTTTCTGTTTCTTCATTTCAGCTTTTTCCCCCGGTCATGGCCTCGTGCTCGGCTGCAAGCTCCTGACAAAGGGCGTGAAAGCTCCAGCCGCTGTTGTGCGCGGTGCGCGCCGCCTTGATTACGCCCGGGCATATGCTGTTGATCTGTGCGGCGGCGGCTCGCAGCTCTTCATTTTCAAAACCGTCCAGCACCGCGAATTTACCTGTAACAGAAAGGGCCCCGGTGGCCGGGGGCAGGGCGCCGCCGTCCAGCAGCTGGGCCAGCGTAGCCGCCGTCTCATTTTCAGCTACGCTGCGGCAAGCTGTCCCCTCTTTTTCAAAAATGGCCGCCAATGCGCTTTGCTGCTCGGGCGGCAGCCCGTAAAGCAATACCGTCTTTTTTTTGGCTTGAGAAATATGCGCTTTCATATTTTCCTTTTCCTTTTTCCATTTTAAAATAGCCCATGGCCCCCGCAGTACGCAAAAGGCTTTTTTCCACTGTGCAGCGTTTTGTAAAAAGTCCGTTTTAAAAACGCCGGGGAAGAGCGGGCCGCGTTTTTTCTATCATATCATATTTTGTCCTTTCATACACCCTCTTTTCTGCCCAAGGCCTTTGTCCGGCAAAAAAATGCCGTTTTCACCGTCTTCTTCCCCTCAAAAAAGACAGCAAGCCCCTGCGGAAAAAGCGTGACAAAAGCCTGTCAAAAGCTTGTTAAAAAGATAACGGTAAATTCTTCTTGCTAAAATCATTGTCACTCTGTTCAAATCAAACGGATTGTGCTATGATATTTTTGTACACAAAGCCGGAAAGGAGGCCGCTTTTATGAAAATCCGCCTCATATCTTTTTTTACAGCATGTTTACTCTGCGCGGCGCTGCTCCTTCCTATAGGGGGCGCGTTTGCCGATTCGGCAGAATCCATTGTGCTGCGGGTGGGCATTTACCCTTTTGCAGGCTTTCAGGATGAAGACGGCCGGGGCGGCTACAGCGGTTATAATATCGATTATCTCACTGAGATCGGCAAAATTGCAGGATGGACCTATGAATATGTTACATATGACAATTGGGACGCTTGTTATGAGGGGATCTTAAACGACGAGGTGGATATTATCGGCGGCACGGTCTCGTCGGATTACCGGGCGAGAGAGGTCGTTTTTTCACAGTTTCCCATGGCCAGCTCTTACCTGTGTCTGTATGTGCTGAACAGCAATGACACGTACGCCTATAACGACTATGCTCATTTTAAAAACATGAGCATCGCGCTGGTGATGGGTGAGCCAAGAAACGGCCGTCTGCAAAACCAGATGAACGCCAAAGGCTGCGTTTTCAGCCCGAAGTATTACCCCACCCAGCAGCAGGCTATTGAAGCGGTGCATAACGGTGAGGCTGACGCTTTTTTAGGCGACCGGCTTTATTATGTGCAGGACGAACACTCGGTAGCGGATTTTGGCCTTGTCGATCTGTATTTTATGCTGAATAAAAAGGTGCAGTGGCTTCCCACTAAATTTAACAGCGCTATGGAACAGCTGCTGATCGAGAACCCCAACTTCAACAGGACGCTTTTTGATAAATATTATGGGTCGCAGAATACGACGTCCCCCGTTTTTACCCCGGAGGAAAAGGCGTATTTAGCGGCGCACAGCACCATACCTGTGTGGTATGATGAAAACTGGGCCCCCATCTCATACACCCGCGAAGGCGAGTCGGTGGGTATAGCGCCCGATATCCTGCGCAGGATCGGGCAGATCTGCGGCGTTACCTTCACGTTTCACCCTATGGGAGACCTTACGGCGCTGAAAGAATCGGCCCAGTATGACCGTGACCAGCTTTTATGCACCATTGCAGAGGACGCCGCCCTGCTTGAGGATCAGCAGCTGACGGCGTCAAACAGTTATCTTGATCTGCCGCTGCTTTTGGTGGGCAGACAGGGCGCCAAATATTCAGCTGAACAAAGCGGCAGTGTGGCGGTGCTGCGCGGCAACCTCAATCTGCGGTATTATATCGCCGGCAACGCGCCCCAGCTTACCCCCGAGACCTTTGCCACGGTAGACGAGTGCTTTTCTGCGGTGACGGGGGGACGCTGTGATTTTACCATGCAGCCCAGCTATGTGGTAAACGATTACCTGCAGCGTCAAACCTCACAGGTACTGGGGGCCGTCTCTACCTCCTACAACTTTTCTCCGCTCTGTATCGGCCTGTTGCCTGCGCATTCGCCTGAGCTTTTGTCCATCCTCAATAAAGGCATCGCGGCGGTCTCGGCGTCTGAACGGGATAATATTATTTTAGAGAACACCATCTCCTCTCCCTATAAGGTCACTTTGTTTGACCTGCTGCAAAAAAATGCCTGGGTGGTCTCCTGCGTGGTGGCGCTGGTGCTGGGCTCAATGCTGGGGTATATCGCGTGGTCAAGCAGAAAGCTCTCGCGCATCGCCTACCGTGATCCTCTCACCGGCAGCTACTCTTATGCGGGGTTTGCCCGCAAAGCCACCGAGCATTTAAGCCACCGGGGTGAATGGGCATTGGTGACGCTGGATATCGACGGCTTTAAACTGATCAACAACACCCTTGGGCGCGAGGAAGGCGACAAGCTGCTGATCGGGCTGACGCAGGCGCTGGAAAAAGGGCTTTCAAAAGAAGAACTTTTGTGCCGGTCGTCGTCGGATAATTTTATCCTGCTTTTGCACTACACGACGGCGGAAGACCTGCGTGGACGGATGAAAGCCTTTGATGAAAACCTTATTCTGCGCCAGACAAGCGGCGTACCCTTTAGAAAACCGATACTGGCCTGCGGCGTATGTACAACCGACAGCGGGGACAGAGACCTTTACACCATGGTGGGCAACGCGAATATGGCGCGAAAATCGGCGAAACGGATGCATCACAGCAGCGGCGTCTTTTATAATAAAGAAATGCACCTGCGCATTTTACAGGAGCGTGAGATCGAATCCGCCATGCTGCCCGCCCTGCGCAGCCATGAATTTGTCGTCTATTTACAGCCAAAATACTCGCTGGAGAGCCGAAAGATCGTCGGGGCCGAGGCGCTGGTGCGCTGGCAGCATCCCTCTAAAGGGCTTTTGATGCCCGGCGTTTTTATCCCGCTGGCCGAACGAAACGGCTTTGTGACCGAAATCGATTTTTATGTCTACCGCGAGGTGTTCGGCGCTTTGCGGCATTGGATAGACGGCGGCCATACCCCGGTGCCCGTCTCGGTCAACGTGTCCCGCGCGCATTTGCAGGATGCGGATTTCACAAAAAAGCTGTGCGCTCTGGCGGACGAATTTTCCATTCCGCGTGAACTGGTGGAATGTGAATTGACGGAAAATCTCTTTTTTGAAAATCTGGAACCGCTCACCTCTTTTATCAAATCATTGAAAGACGCGGGATTTTGGGTCTCTATTGACGATTTTGGCAGCGGCTATTCCTCGCTGAACATGCTGAAAGAGGTGCCGGTAGACACCCTGAAGCTTGACCGGGAGTTTTTCTGCCGCATCGATTCCTCCGGCCGGGGGCGTATCATCATTGCCAGTATCATCCATATGGCGAAAGAGCTGAAGATGCAGGTCATCAGTGAAGGGGTGGAGACGCAGGCCCAGGCCGAGCTGCTCTCATCGCTTGACTGCGATATGGCGCAGGGCTTTTTGTTCTCAAAGCCGATACCAAAAGAAGCGTTTGAACAGGCGCTGCTGATACAGGAGCGGGCCGCCCAGCGGGTAAACGTGTAACCACGGTAAGGACATTTTGCCCTTTTCCCGCATACAGGGCCTGAAAAAAGGGGCAAGGTTTTCCGGCCCCTTTTTGCCTGTATTTGCAGCCGCTTGAGCCAGTCGGCAGTAAATTGTCCGTAAGCCCGGCTTATCCAACGCAAATTTTATAAAAGAGAAAGAGGTCTTTTTTATGGGGTTTCAAATTTTTTTAGGGGTTTGCCTTGTTTTGATCCCGCTTGTCATGATGGTTTTTGGCGGGATATCTAAAAACCACCCACCGAAAAATATCAACGGCTGGTATGGATACCGCACCGAGCGCTCCATGAAAAGCCAGGCGGCGTGGGATTTTGCCCAGCGCCGGTTCGCCGGGACATTTTTGAAAGGCGGCGCCATACTGCTGGCGCCTTCGCTGGCGGCGGCCGTCCTCTCATGCTTTTTGGACGAGGGGCCCCAGGGCATTTTGTGTCTGGTAATCATCACGGTGCAGACCGTCGCGCTGGTGCTGTGCATCCCGCCGGTTGAAAAAGCGCTGAACGCAAACTTTGATAACGAAGGCAGACCAAAAGCAGAGCGCGGACAATGCGAAAAAGACAGCGAATAAAAATGCCGCCCGTACAGGCCTGCGGCGCAAAGAGAAACCGGAATCGCCCTGCCGTTTTATTTATACAATATACAAAATCGCACAAATTGATTT
>JAUNTE010000118.1 GCA_030538855.1 Oscillospiraceae bacterium | reverse complement strand
TACCTGATTTATCTGGTTGACCGGTTTACCTGGTTTACCAGATTTTCCGGCTTGCCCTCAAGATAGCTCTCCAAATTGCGGCGCACCGCCTCCACCAGCCTGTCAAGGCTCTCGGCTGTGGCCCAGGCAATGTGCGGGGTAAGCACCACATGCGGCGCTGTACGCAGCGGCGCGTTTTCCGCAGGCGGCTCATAAAAGGCCACGTCGGCGCCATAGCCCGCAAGGCGGCCGCTGTGCAGCGCCCCGCACAGCGCCTCTTCGTCCACCAGCCGCCCACGGGCCGTATTGATCAGCAGCGCCCCCGGCTTCATGGCCGCAAGCGCCTTTTCATCTATGATCTTTTCCGTCTCGGGGGTGGCGGGGCAGTGCAGGCTGACAACGTCGCTCTCCTGCAATAAGTTTTTCAGCGTGACAAAGCGGACGCCCTCCTCTTCACGGGGGCGGCGTACATACGCCAGCACCCGCATACCAAAAGCCTGCGCGATACGCGCCACCTGCCGCCCAATGTCTCCGCAGCCCACCAGGCCCATCGTCTTGCCGTAAAGTTCCTTCAATGGCAAAACGCCCTGTTCTTCCCCTACGCCCAGCCGCCACATGCCTGTGCGCACGCTGCGGTCAAAGGCGGCGGGGCTTTGGCACAGCTCCAGCAGCAGCGCAAAGGTCAGCTGCGCCACGCTGTGGGTAGAATAACCCGGCACGTTTGCCACGGCCACGCCGCGGCGGGTACAGGCTGAAAGGTCGATATTGTCGGTACCTGTCGCCATAACGCCCAGCCAGCGCAGCCGCGGGGCGGCGGCCAAAAGCTCTTCGTCCACCCGCACTTTATTGACGATCAGAAAATCCGCCTCTTTTACCGCCTCCAGCTGCCCGGCACGGGGCAAAAAGCCCAGGCGCACCGTCTCGGCGGCAAGGCCCTCCAGTTTTTCCCACGCCATATCACCGGGGTTGCACGCGTAATCGTTTAAAATAACCAATCTCATCTTTTCGTTTCGTCCTTTTCCTCTTTGTCATTCTCGGCCAAAAGCAAACCGTCCACCGTGCGGGCAAAGCCCCGCGCGCCGTTTTCAAGCCTGCGGCTGAGGGCGTACAGATCGCTCATCGGCAGATTGATGCTTTCATTATACGCGCTTAAAGGCTTTTCTGAAAGGATAAAAATGCCGAAAGGCCGCAGCCGGCACAGCGGGCGCACCCGGTACAGGCAGTACCCATGCTGAAAGATCTGCTGCGGCCAGCCCGCAAAGCCGGGGCGCAAAAGCAGGGCGGGTTTTGCGGCTTTGGCCCCTGCCTCCAGCGCCCGCAGCAGCGCCGTATCCTGAAAGCGTTTTTTCCCAAAGGGGCAAACAATGGTCTCGGCCCTGCCCTTCAGCACCGGGCGGGCAGCGTCGCACAGGGCCAGCGGGGCCTCCAGCGGCAAAATGCCCACGGCGCAGCGCAGCGTCCCCTCCAGCCGCATCCCCTCCACGGCGGCGTACGCCGTCCATCTGCGCGCCTCCTCCGCGTCCAGCCATTCCTCGCCGGTCTGCTCTGCCAACGCGGCCAGCTCTTTTTCATCTGAAAGTCTCTCTATCAACATCTTCTCCCATCCCTTTCCATATGATCCTATTCCCGGTGGTAAAGCGTTTTTGTGTACAAAAAGCGGTTTTGCCCGCGCAAAGCGCCGCCCTCTCTTTTGCGTTTTTGCGGCGCAGCGGCACGGGCCGCGCCAAAGCGCGCCCTGCCGCAAAAGAGCATAAAAATAACGCAGGGCAGAAAGCCCTGCGTTATTTTTATGCCGTCAGTCTTTAAAATCTTCCTCGCCCGGCAGCAATACCGCCTGTAATTTTAAAATGCGCTGCTCATCCACCCTGCTGATGGTGAGCTGAAAGGGGCCAAAAACAAATTGCTCTCCCACCGTGGGGATATGCCCCAGCTTCTCCAGCGCCAGCCCCGCCGCCGTAACCGCGTCGGCGGAGGGTATCCGGCTGTCCGGCGCCAGGCTGTCAAACAGTTCCTCAATGGGCAGCTCGCCGCTGATCTCATAGCTGCCGTCCCCCAAAGGCACCATCATATAGGTCACTTCTTCATGCTCGTCCCAGATCTCGCCCACCAGCTCTTCTAAAATATCCTCCAGCGTAATGATACCCAGGGTGCCGCCGTATTGGTCGGTCACTACCGCCAGATGCAGCTTTTTACGCTGTAATTCTCCCAGCAGGTCGCTGATGTGTTTTTTGGGCGGCACATACAAACAGGGCTGCATCAGCTGTGAAAGCCCGGCGTTCTCACCGGTGATCACCGCTGCAAAAAAGTCTTTTTGATTCACTACCCCCACAATATTATCGATATTGCCTTTATATACCGGCAGGCGCGAGAACTGCTGCTCTAAAAACATCTGCAGCACCTCCTGCCGGGTGCTGTCCTGCTCCACCGCAAAAATATCCACCCGGGGGGTCAGCACCTCGTCCACTGTGATGTCGCCGAATTCCAGCGCGCTCTGCAAAAGCTCGCTGCGCTCCTCCTCGATGACGCCCTCATCCTCGATCTCTTCAATAATAACTTTCAGCTCGTCCTCCGTCACGGTGGGGTCGCTGTCTTTTTTATGGGGGATACATAACTTTTTTACCCCCTCCAGCGCGAAGGTCAGCGGTTTAAAAATAAAGCTGACGGCACTGAGCGGCGCCGACGCCCACTTGATCACGGTCTCCGACTGGCTTTTCGCAAAGCTTTTCGGTATCACTTCGCCAAACAGAATGATAACCACCGTCACTACCAGCGTGGCGATGCCCACGGCGCTGCCGCCGCCCAAAAGCGCGGTGCACACCACCGTGGCCAGCGACGCCATAAGCGTATTGACGATATTGTTGCCGATGAGCAGGGCGGAAAGGGTGCGGTCGTAGCTGTTCATCAGCCCCAGCGCCCTTTTTGATTTTTTATCTCCCTGTTCCGCCTGATTTTTCAGCCGGATGCGGTTCGCGCCGGTCAGCGCCGTCTCGCTGGCTGAAAAAAAAGCCGAAAACACTAAAAGGCCGATCAATACCATAATCATCTGTATGAGATAATCCAATTCTGTCTTCCTTTCTTTGCCGTATATCACGACAGCCCCATTATAGCAAAAGCGCCTGCGGGCCGCAAGCGGTAAACCCCGGCGCTTTTATAATAAAAAACTGCACCTTTACCGCCTTTCCCGATAAAAACCTCCCCGGCCGGCAGCAAAAACGGATAAAATCCGTTTTATTTTGACGAAAACGCTTCTCCTCTTCTCTTCCTATCCCCGCCGCCGAAATGCCAGTAGATTTTTATCTGGTTTTCGTATATAATAAAACTGTATAGGCGGCGCGTTTTGTGTAAAGGCGGCCGCCCGGGGCGCGGCGTTTCAAACCTGCGCCCGCTTTCATCAAATTTTATCAAGGAGGAGGCGTCCCATGTCCAAAAAGCCCGGCCCCAGCCTGCTGACGCGGCAGATCATTTTAGGGACATGTCTGGTGTTCGCAGCCATCCTGTTTTTCGTCCTGCTGACAAATTTTACACAGGTGGCCGCCGCCGTGGGCAAGGTTTGGGATCTGTTCTCTCCCTTCGTCTCGGCTTTTATCGTCGCCTACCTGCTCAACCGGCCCGTCATGTTTTTTGAGCGGCGCGTCTTCACCCGCTTTAAACACCGCCGGGGCCTCTCGGTACTGACGGTGTATCTGCTGGCGTGTCTTGTCATCGCCTCGCTGTTGTCGGTGGTCATCCCCCAGGTGGGCGACAGTTTGTCCCGCCTTGTGCAAAACGTCACCCCCTATGTGAACGATCTGGACAAAAAACTGCCGGATTACATTGAACAGTTCCATCTTGACCCGACACTCACCCAATATCTGTTCCAGGCGTGGGAGGATATCCTCAAATCCGTCACCGGCTTTTTGCAGGATCTTCTGCCGAAACTGGTGGATTACAGTTTTGCCGCAGGGCGCGGCCTGCTCAATCTTTTCATGGCGGTCATTGCCAGCATCTACATGCTGCTCAGCAAAACCAAGCTGCTGCGCAGCTGCCGCAGGCTGACGGGCGCCGTGCTGCCCGCCGCCAAGGCCCAGCGCCTTACCAACATTGCCCGGCACTCGAACCAGGTTTTTTCTGATTTTATCGTGGGCAAGCTGCTGGACAGCGTCATCATCGGCATCCTCTGCTTTTTGGGTATGCTCATCATCTATCAGCCCTATGCCAGCCTGATTGCCCTGATTATCGGCATCACCAATATCATCCCTTTTTTCGGCCCCTTTATCGGCGCCATCCCCTCCGTCCTCATCCTGCTGATAGCCGACCCGCTGGCCGCCCTTATCTTTTTGGCGTTCGTCATCGTGCTGCAGCAGTTCGACGGCAATATTCTTGGCCCCCGTATCCTCGGCAATTCCACCGGGCTGTCGCCGCTGTGGGTGCTGGTGTCCATCACGGTTGCGGGCGGCCTGTTCGGTTTTGTGGGGATGCTGTTCGGCGTCCCCGCCTGCGCGGTACTCTACAGCCTGTGCAGTGAATTTATCCAGCATAAACTCGACCAGAAACGTCTCGAGGCGGACTGTCATGTCTTTACCGGCCCTCCCGCCGCCTCTGAACCTGAGGCCGAAAAACAAAGTGAGGAGCCAAAGGCATGAAACTGCCAAAAATCTTTTTAAAAAAGCTGCTGCTCGGCGCCGTCTGTATCGCTGTCGCCGCGCTGGCCTCGCTGGCGCTGAAGGACATTGTGGATTCTTATAATCCAGAATCCAGCCTTCCCATCCTTGAGATCAACAACGTCTATACCTCGCCGCTGGTCAGCGGAGACGGCTCGCCTGAAAAATCTCTTGTGCGGGCCAATTACAGCTGGCGTTTTATCACCGGCGTAAAAGAGGGCTTAAGCCTCGGCCCAAGTGATTTTGCCATGCTGCCCGTCTCGGTGCTGCCCAGTACGCCTATTCTGTTTCATTTTTCGCGTGAGCCTGAAAGCCTCTCCATCAGCCGGGCCACCGGGGCGTACCCAAGCGAAGAAGATTTTATCCGTTACAATGGCAGCGCCCTGGCGGGAGAGATCAATACGCCCTCTACGCCGGGCACCTATGTCTACCGTATCGAGGCGCAGTTTGACCGCGGCTCCATCCTCTACTACCTGTTTCTGCGTGTGGACGATCTGGCCGCCACGGGCTGACCGCCCGCGCGATCTCTCGTGAAAGGACGAATTTGGATGAAAAAGTATCGTTCCGCTTTTCGGGCGGCCTTTCCCCATACCCTACCAGTGATGGCGGGGTATCTTTTTTTGGGCCTTGCGTTCGGCGTGCTGCTGGCGAATAAGGGCTACGGCTGGGGGTGGGGCCTTCTGTGCAGCCTGGTGGTATACGCAGGTTCGATGCAGTTTGTTCTGGTCTCGCTGCTGGTGACGGCGTTTGACCCCTTCTACGCCTTTTTGCTCACCCTGATGGTAAACGCCCGGCATCTTTTTTACGGCGTCTCGATGCTGCGCGAATTTGAGGGCGCGGGGCTGAAAAAGCCCTATCTGATTTTTGGTCTCACCGACGAGACCTTTTCGCTGCTGTGCAGCGAAAAGCCGCCCGACGGGGTGGACAAGCACCGGTTTCAGCTGGCCGTCACCCTGCTCGATCAGCTCTATTGGCTGGCGGGCACCCTGGCGGGAGGGCTTGCGGGGGCCTTTCTGCCCTTTCCCACCACCGGTATCGATTTTGTTATGACGGCGCTGTTTACCGTCATCGTCATCGATCAATGGAAAGCCACCCAAAACCATATCCCCGCTTTGGCAGGCCTCGGCGTGTCTGTTTTATCGCTTCTGCTTTTCGGGGTTTCCAATTTTCTTCCGCCCGCCATGCTGGGCATCTGCGCGGTGCTGCTTTTTGCCCGCCCCCTATGTGAAAAATGCGAAAAAAAGGGGGATAAACCGGTATGACCGCTTTTGAGGCGCTTATCACCATCGGCGTTATAGCGCTGGGCACTTTGCTGACGCGTTTTCTGCCTTTTTTTCTTTTTCCGCCTTCCCGTCCCCTGCCCAAATGGGTCGCATATCTGGGCCGTGTGCTGGCGCCCGCCGTCATGGCCATGCTGGTGGTATACTGCCTGCGCCAAACCAGCCTTCTCTCGTATCCTTTCGGCCTTCCTGAGGCGATCTCCCTGGCCGCTGTCGCCGCTTTACACCTGTGGCGTCATAATACCCTATTGTCCATTGGGGCGGGCACCGTGCTGTATATGGTGCTGGTGCAGCTGGTATTTTAACGGCTGCTCCTCAGCTGTTTTGGCGGTGAAAGCCTCAGCCGCGTGCCGAACCGCTTGCCACGGCGCTTCTTTGTGCGGCCCCGCTAAAGCTTGCTGTACGCCGTTTACCCGGCATGGGGATATGACCCGGGTCTTCTCATGAACGGGCTTTGCGGGCCGGCGCTGTAAAGGCCCTATGCCAACTGCTCCCTTACGCTATAGCACCCTTGCCGGGTGCATTTGTTTTTCAGGCGGTCCCCGTAAAGGGGGCCTTCTTTTTTTGCTTTTTACCCGTCTGTAAACGGTTTGCCAGCCTCTCTTTTATCTCTTTATTCTTTCAGGGTCTCTTTCTGCGTTTGGTTTTTGGTAAAAGACGCTTTTCCTGCGTCGTTTTGCCGCCCCTTTGCCGTATCCGTCCTATCGGTGCATTGCAACGTGCGTATATCTACATAGTCTTAACAGATCACCAATCGTATTTTTTC
>JAUNTE010000117.1:4035-6771 GCA_030538855.1 Oscillospiraceae bacterium | reverse complement strand
GCGCTTGAATGGCATTCAAGAGGTAAGGGGTTCGATCCCCCTCATCTCCACCACATACACCTGTAAGGGTGTAAAATAAAGCAACAAGGCGACTTGTTGCTTTATTACTTTGGAGGCTTAGCTCAGCTGGTTAGAGCGTTCGGTTCACATCCGAGAGGTCGCGGGTTCGAGTCCCTCAGTCTCCACCAAAAATACCAGACAGCTTTTTGCTGTCTGGTTATCATTGTGGGGGCTTAGCTCAGCTGGTTAGAGTATCTGCTTGACATGCAGGGGGTCGGTGGTTCGAGCCCACTAGTCCCCACCACAATAAAAGGCTTATCCGTTATATGGCGGGTAGGCCTTTTGTTTTGCAATAACGGCGGCAGTGCCAGAGAGGATTTTCAGGCGGAGCCGGGCGGCGTGCGTCACCATGGCCTTTGGCGCAGAATTATTTTTTGGCCGGGGCGCTGCGGCGTATCCAGAGACCCTGTGCTTGATATAGAAGAAGCTTTTATAAAAGAAACGGCCGTGCCTGGCCGCCGCGGCAGGCAGGGGCCGCCGTTTGGCTTTTTCAGGCAGCCGTGCAGAAATGTTGTGCTTTTGCGCGGCTGCCAACGGACGGCGTTATAACCATCGGTTAAGCTGGTATCCTGAGTAGAACTTATGATGGCTTTTTGCCGGCAGGCGCCGTAAGCTGCACTTTTGTCTGCGTCTTGCGTTCTGCCGCCTGTAAACGGGGAATTTGCCCGCTTGACCGACATTTCTATTGATTCGCTGGCCCGTGTATGAAAGCTTGCTTCGCGCGATTCCCGAAGCTTAAATATTTTCACGGGGTATCTCCACCGGCACAGCCGGTAGTTTTCTTATTCAATAAAAAGAGAAAGCGAAACGAAAGCTTTTCATCCGGCACAGGCCGCGCGGTACGGCATTTATAAGTTTTTACTTTTCTATAATAGAATGTAAAAAGCGCCTGCGGCGGCAAAGAGGAAAACAGAATAATATTACCTGAAAAGGGCATGTTAAACATGAGGTGATAAGTGATGTTTCATAACGATCTTTCAATTTTTCCCATGCCGTACGGCGCGCTGCCGCAGGATGATGAATTAAAAGAGTTTTTTGACAAGCTGCCCGAGGAAAAGCAGCGCCGGATCTTAGCGGATTGCCGAGACCACGATACTTTTTGCCAAAGAGTGCGCATTGAGATGGAACGTATATAAAAGTGTAAGCGGACGGGTGAGCGGTCATCTGTGCGGCCGGGCGAAACTTCGCCCGGCCGTATTTTTATGGTTTATAAAAAAGCGGAGAAGCGGGCGCAAAGAGGTACAGACATTGAAAAAGCAGGGCATAAAGCTTTTGGCCGCATCAAAACAGGCATGGAACAAAATAGCGCCCGGGCTGAAGAGCCGGACAAGATATTTGGTAAAATTGGACAAAATAAACAACAAAAAGCACGTCCTGTCTCGTTCTATTTATCCCGCGCAAACCCACATAAACTCTAGCTTTTCCCTACTTTATCCCGCCATTTTCTCGCTAAATCCTGGTCAATCCCGTATGACAAATATTTTGTCCGTGCGCCCGGGCTGAAGAGCCGGACGTTTTTTATTGTCCCGCCACAGGCTTTCAGCAGGAGCGGGTATGCGCAACAAAAGCAGCAGCGATATATTCGGCCTGTTTCTCCGTCTGGTTTGGAAAAGATAGCGAAAAGCGGTGCGTCTTGCCCCACCGCTGCCCGGCGGCTTTTTATAGCCAAACGGCTAGGGCTTTATATTATAAAAAAGCCGCCTGTTACATACGGCGAGCGGGATAAAAACACGGGAAATATAGAAAAAATAGTGCGAGTTTTTAAATAAGCGGTGAGCGTTCAACGGGGTTCAAACCGTCCCCGCGTTTTTTTTGGCAAAGTAACGGCGAAAGCCGCCGCAGAGTTTAAATAAAGGCAGGCAGAGCAGGAACCACAAGAATACATACAAAAGACAGACTTGCCCCATAAAATTGAAGGCTTCTTTGGAATAATCCCAAACGTCAAGCTTCAGCCCTAAATTGACGCCGCAGCCCACGACAAACTCCATACCGGTAATGGTAAAGGCGCCGAAAAGACATTTTTTTAAATAGGAGAGTTCCGGCAATTTGCCGTCCACGATATAGAGCAGCACCAGACAGGCGCCGCCCGTCAGCAGCATAGACCAATGTGTATTACCGCGCCATAATATTTCGATACCGCCGTATCCTAAAGCGCCGGTAGAGAAAAGAAGCGGATATGGATTTTTTAAATTCATTTTTGTCACCTCTCCACTATCTTTTGCACAATTCTCACATTTATTTATGCAAAAATAAATCCGGCGATTTGTTTTTGCGGGGCATCTGTGATATAATCTAGATATTTATGGGCCGGCGCTTTTCTGGCCGGTATTTCGATTTTAACGGACAGGTGGAGTTTGAAATTGAAAAATGTATTGGTTGGACAATCAGGCGGGCCGACGGCGGTGATCAACGCCAGTTTGTACGGCGTTATCAAAGAGAGTATGCAGCACCCTGAAATAGGCAGGGTCTATGGTATGATCAACGGCGTCGAGGGGTTTATTGCCGGAAAGACGGTGTGCCTTTCAGAGCTGCTCTCAAATAATGAATTGGAAGTGATGAAAGCCACCCCTGCGGCTTTTTTGGGGTCATGCCGGTATAAATTACCTGCCGATCTGTCGGCGGAAATCTATCCTCAGCTGTTTGAAAAATTTAGAGAACTTGATATTGGCTGGATAT
>JAUNTE010000117.1:0-3955 GCA_030538855.1 Oscillospiraceae bacterium | reverse complement strand
CCATCGACAACGACCTGGTGCTGACAGACCATACGCCGGGTTACGGAAGCGCGGCGAAATTTGTGGCCACGGCGGTACGGGATATTTGTATGGATTCACAGGTGTACAATACCTCTTCTGTGACCATCGTAGAGATCATGGGGCGGAATGCGGGCTGGCTGACGGCGTCCAGCGTACTGGCCCGGCTGTACCCCGGGGCCAACCCGGCCCTCATCTATCTGCCTGAAGTCTCTTTTTCTGTGGACAGATTTTTTAAAGACATTCAGGAGGAGATAGAGAAGAGGGGCAACGTGGTGGTATGCGTCTCAGAGGGGGTGCGGGATGAAAACAACGTACTGCTCTGTGAATATGCCCAGCAGATAGCCGTGGATACGTTTGGACATAAAAACCTGACCGGCTGCGGCAAACAGCTGGAGAATATGGTGCGGGCCAAATTTGGGGTGAAAACGCGCTCTGTAGAGCTGAACGTGACCCAGAGATGCCTGGCAAGCCTTGTTTCAGAGACGGATCTGGGCGAGGCGGTAGCGGCGGGGGTACACGGCGTAAACGCCGCCCTGCAGGGAAAAAGCGGCCAGATGATTGCCTGCAGGCGTGCGGAGCAGGACGTTTATCAGCTTGGCTATGAGTGTGTGGATGTAAACCTTGTCTGCAATCAGGAGAAGGCTTTTCCGCTGGAATGGATCACGGGGCGCGGCAACGATATTGGCGAGGCGTTTATCGACTACGCGCTGCCCTTGATTGCAGGCGAGCTGCCGCGTTTGATGCGGGACGGCTTGCCCGCTTATTGTTGTTTGGATACCAAAACGATGCGTTTGCGGTAAGGAAAGGAGGATAAAAATGCTGAAAGAGACGAATTTAGGTTTTTTGGGCGGCGGCCAAATGTGCGAAGCGATTTTCAGCGGCGTATTGAAAAGCGGCGCCATGCTGCCGCAGCAAATTTGGATCACCGACGTGAACCAGGAGCGCCTGGAGGCTTTGCACGAAAAATACGGGGTGCAGACTGTCTGCAACGACGCGCAGGGAACCGGGGCGCAGCGCGTTTTACAGGAATGCGCGGCCGTTGTGATCTCGGTAAAACCCCAGTTTGCCGGGGAACTGCTTCGTCATGCGGCAAAGGCGGTGACAGAAAAGCATTTGATGATCTCGATCATGGGCGGGGTGACGCTGAAACGGCTGTATGAAATGCTGGGACAGGAAACCAGACTGGCGCGCGTGATGCCCAATACCCCCATGCTGGTGGGCAAAGGGGTGGCCGGCATTGCGCTGGGCCGCACCGCAACACAAGAAGACAAAGCCTTAGTGCAGGAGCTGTTTTCTTATGTGGGTTCTGTTTATCTGTTGGAGGAGAAATTGATCGATCCGCTGACCGGGCTGTCCGGCTGCGGGCCCGCTTATGCTTACCTTTTTATAGAGGCTTTGGCGGACGGCGGCGTTCAGCGCGGGTTGTCCCGCGCTACAGCGCAGAAATTGGCTGCGGAGACGCTGGCCGGGGCGGCGGAGATGGTATTGCGCACCGGCAAACATCCCGGAGAATTAAAGGATAATGTATGTTCACCCGGGGGCGGCACCATAGCGGGCGTTTATGCGCTGGAACAAAAAGGATTTCGGGGGACCGTCATGGAAGCGGTGGAAGCGGCCTGCGTAAGGATGGAAGAAGTAGGGAAAAAGGCTTGATGAAATATCCATTTGATACGGTACTGTTTGATTTGGACGGGACGCTTCTGGATTCACAGGGCGGGATTTTGTCCTGCATACAGGAAGCCCTGCGGCATTTTGGCATTGAGCGGGAAAAAGAGACGTTATACCGCTATTTGGGGCCTCCCATCCAGGATACCTTTCGTGAATTTTTTTCAGATGAAAAAAAGGTAGAGGAAGCGACCGGCCTTTATCGTGCGTTATACCGGGAGAAGGGTATTTATGACGCGCGCGTTTACCCCGGGATACCGGAACTTTTAAAAGCGCTTGGCGAAGCGGAGATATACTGCCGGGTCGCCACCTCGAAGCCTGAGGTTATCGCGGTAGACGTTTTGACCCATTTTAAGCTGGCCGGCTTTTTTGACAGCATCTGCGGCGTACCGCTGGGGCGAGACGGCGTGACAAAAGCGGACGTGATAAAAACAGCGCTGCAAAAAGGCGGACGGCAGGAAACGGCCGTTATGGTGGGAGACCGGATGTATGATTTGAACGGCGCGGCGGCCTGCGGCATTCCCGCCATCGGCGCCGCGTACGGTTACGGCCCGTTAGAAGAGCTGTCCGCCTGCGGGCCGTTATATATCTGTCAGACGCCCACAGAGCTTGGCGTTTATCTTTTGCATGAACAAAGGAGAAATGATTTTGAACAGCATGGAACGTAAATCACCCAAAAAGAAAAATTTTTGGAAGAACATTCCGCAAAAACAAAAAATCGCCATCGGCGTCATTGCTGGGGCGGGCGTAGTGCTTTTGGCCCTTTTGGTGTTTAGCTTATGCGCCTTTGGGGAAGAGCTGCCCGCCTCGGCGTCTTTACCTGAGAGACAAAACACGCAGTCGTCTCTTTCAGGGGGGGAACTGGACGCGGATTACAATAAAGATGAGTTCAGCGTTGATTTGAGTAAATACAAAGGCGTTTTACTGGAGGAGACCAAAAAAGCGGATGACGATTATTTGGAAGAAACGCTGTTTGTAGGTGATTCGAATACCGGGCGGCTTTATGGATACGATCAGCTGTCCCTTCAAAACACCGTATATTATGACGGCATCGGCATCCAGTCGGTTCCCTATGAGCCGTGCATTTATTTTTACGGCATGGACGAAGGCGTTTCTATCCCGAAAGCCATCGCGCTGATGCAGCCCCGCCGTATCGTCATGAATTTTGGCACCAACAACGCCGACGGCACCACCTCTCCAGAGGCTTTTGTGGCCTATTACCGCACCGCGCTGAAGGCGATCAAAGAGGCTTCGCCCAACACCGAAATCATCATCAGCTCGATTGCGCCTATGGCGCAGCAGCGCAGCTACAACAACATTTCCATGAAGGTGGTCGATTCGTTCAACCAGGCGCTGATGGAAATGGCAAAAGAAGACGGCTACCGGTTTTTAAACGCCGCAGAAGAACTGAAGGACGAGAAGACCGGCTACATTAAAAACGCATATATCAGTAACGATGGCCTGCATTTCTCAGAGGCGGGATGCAAGGCCTATATCGACTATTTCCTGCGGCACGCCTCAGACGCGCCGGATAAAAGAACGTCGATACCCAGCAATGTGCCGCAGCGGCGTATAGCCCCGGCGCAGGTCTCATCTTCACGGGACGACAGCAGCGAGCTGGGTATGGTCGTGGTAAAGTTCACCGTGCAGACACAGGACGAAAAAGGAAACCTGCTGAGCGGTGAACAGGGCGGTTATCTGTCGTCGCCGGACGGGGGCACCACCCAATATATCACGATGGGCGAGCAATCAAAATTGATGGTGGCCAACGTATCGGAGGGTTATGTTTTTGCGGGCTGGTACCGGGGAAAAGAACAGGTCTCGGCCTCAAAAGAAATTTATTATAAAGTCAGCAAAGAAGAGACGGAACCGGAAGTGATCCTGAAAGCGGTTTTCGTCAAAAAAACTGCGTTGGTGCCGGTAAACTATGTGATAGGCGAAGGCGGGGTGCTGAAGTCTCTTACGACGGACAGCGCGACAAAAAATACAACCTGTACCGTAGCTGCGGCGCAGGGATATGTCTTTATAGGCTGGAGCGACGGCGTGACAACGCTTACCCGTACCGACGCGCCGGTGGCCTCTGCGGTTACGGTGACAGCTCAGTTCAAAAAGAACGCCGTATCTTCCAATGTATCTTCCGACGTCTCTTCAAGCAATACATCCTCTTCAGAGTCGCCATCTTCAAGCGAAGCGCAGCCCGTATCTTCAGATACCACCCCTTCAAGTGAAGCGACTCCAGCCTCATCAGACACCACGCCCACAAGCGAGG
>JAUNTE010000116.1 GCA_030538855.1 Oscillospiraceae bacterium | reverse complement strand
TAACATCCAATTGCTTTTGCACTGCCGGCAGGCTGCCTCCGCTTTGCTGTTTTTTCGTTCAAGCTTTTTCAAAGCCTCCAATGCCGCCAAAGGTTTCCTCTTACATAAATAATAAACGGCTGGGGCCCGGTTTTACCGGGCCCCAGCCGTTCTCTGTCTTACACTTTTATTCGCTTTTTGGGGCCGCGCGGGGCCCCGTTACGGTTTTAAACAAACGGCGGCTCCTCGCCGTTCAGCGCCGCCACCTCTTCCGCTTCAATGGCGTCCGCCTCGTCCTGCGTCAGATACCCGCAATCCACCATGCGCGCCAGCACCTGAAGCTGCCGTTCCCGCGCAAGGCGGGTGCTCTCGGTAGGGGCGTAAGCCGACGGCGCGTTGGGGATGCCCGCCATCAGCACGCATTCCGCGTCGGTCATGTCCTTCGGCTCTTTGCCAAGATAGCCCCGGCAGGCCGCGCCGATGCCGGTATAACCTCCGCCAAAATAAATGCTGTTCACATACAGCTCCAAAAGCTCGTCTTTTGTGTACGCCTTTTCAAAGGCAAAGGCCATAAACACCTCGGCCACCTTGCGGGTCAGCTTTTTCTCCTGGGTAAAGTACAGGTTTTTTCCCAGCTGCTGGGTGATGGTGCTGCCGCCTTCAACAAACGACAACGTGCGCAGGTCGTTATACAGCGCCCGCACCGTAGCCAGCGCGTCAAAGCCGCCGTGGCGGTAAAAACGATGGTCTTCCACCGCGATCACCGCGTCGGTGTACATCTTCGGCAGTTCGTACAGGCGGGTATAGCCCTCCTGCGCGCGTATCCGGCCCACCGTCGTGTCAAGGCTGGTTTGGGCAAGGGCCTGACGATACATATCGTAGCCCTGCCATCCTACCCACCCCGCCGCGCACAGCCCGGCGGCCAGCGCCACACAAAGCAGCCATGCGACGATACGTCCCACATGCCGTTTCTTCCCGGTTATTGAGCCGCCTTTTTTGATTTTTTCCCTCATGGCTTTTCACCGCCTTGTCATTTTCTCTATCGTCATTAAAACGAGGTTTCCGGCCAAAAACTTTCAGCTCACGATTTTATAATACGCGCGGGCCGTCAGGCTGTATACCAGTACATAGATAAGGGCGAATATCACAAAGCACGCCAGGTTGCACAGGGCAAAGGCGCCGACATCGACCATGCCCAGTATGCTCAAAAGACGCGACACCGCCGGAAACGCGAACGCCGTGTGTATGCCCGCCGTCACAAGGGGCAGAAAAAACACCGTCAATATCTGAGAGTGGATCGATTTTTTCACCTCGCGGCGGCTCATCCCCACCTTCTGCATGATCTCATACCGGCGTTTGTCCTCATAGCCCTCCGACACCTGTTTGTAATAAATGATCAGCACCGTGGCCATCAAAAACAAGATCCCTAAAAACAGCCCGAGGAAAAACAGCCCGCCATACAGCGATGCAAAATCTTCCGCTTCTTCCTGCCGCAGTTCGATACGGCCCTCATAACCCTCTTCATACAGGGTGTTGCGCACCGTTTGGGCCAGCTGCGCGCTGTCTGAGGCCGGGGCATTCAAATCAAACGCGTAATAATGTTCCATCATCGAAGCGTGCTCTCCGTACGCCGCCCTCTGTATCGTGTCAAGCCGCTGCACCGCCGCCATATCCGGCACAATGATGAAATGGCTGCTGGCGATATTTGCCGTCGCAAAACCGATGCCCACAAAGTCGCCCGATCCTATCTTTTTCACCTGAAAACGCTCTCCGGCAACCGTAAGCGTGTCGCCGTTATACGAGGTACGGTTTGACCATATCAGCACTTCATTTTCACCCAGCGTCTCATTTTCTCCCGTCAAACGGTTATAGTCCTCCAGCGGGATAAAATAAAGCTGCCGCGCTTCTCCTTGGGCTATGAGGTCCTCCACATCGAAAATAAAGCCGTCGTCCGTCAGCAGTGCCGCTACGGCCAGATACCGGTAACTTACCTCATTCTGTAAAGAGGCCCCCTCCCGCTTCAGCACGCTTTCCACCGTATGCGTCAGCGCCGCGCGGCTCTCCTCGTCATAGCGCGTGTCGTACAGCAAAACGTCACGGGGATACCGCTCTCGTGAGATGCCCTCCATCCCCAGATAAAGCGAGCCGGTAGAGGACAGCATCACCAGTACCATGGTAGAGAGGATACAGATATTGGCGAGGCCCGCGGCGTTCTGCTTCATCCGGTACAGCATACCCGAGACAGAGATAAAATGCCGGGTTTGATAATAATAATTTTTATTTTTTCTCATCAGTTTGAGAAACGCGATGCTGCCCGCCGTAAACAGGCAGTAGGTACCCGCGATGACTAAAATAACCGCCAGAAAAAACAACATCAGCACAGACAACGGGTCTTTCTGCGTGATGGAGATATAATAGCCGCCGCACAGGCAGCACACGCCCACTATGGTCAAAAACCACTTGGTCTTGGGCTCTTTTTCCCCTATCTCTCCGCCGTGCAAAAGTTCCACCGGCTTTGAAAAGTGCAGCTGACGCAGGGCGTTCAGCAACGTGGCGAGAAAGATCACCCCGAACAGGATGGCGGTGCCGCTTGCGGCCATGAAAGAAAACCTGAAATCAAAATCGGTTGAGATACCGGTGATCTTGCCCAGCAGCAGCTGGATAAGCTTGGACAGCAGCACGCCGCCCCCAATACCCAGCGTCAGGCTGATGACCGCCGCGTACAGCGTCTCAAAAAACAGGATATATCCGATATGCCGTTTTTCCATACCCAGCACATTGAACAGCCCAAACTCTTTTTTGCGCCGCTTTAAAAGAAACGAGTTGGTGTAAAACAGCAAAATAAACGCAAAGATGGAGATAACACCCACCCCCAGCGCTAAAATCACGGCCAGGATAGAACCGCCGAAGGTGGTGTTCAGGCCCACGTTGTCCTTCAGTGACGAGAGGATATAAGTCATCATCACCGTGCCGGTGCAGGCCAGCAGATAGGGCAGGTAGAGCTTGGCGTTTTTACCAAGATTTTGCCCGGCCACCTTGGGGTAGAACCACAGCTTACGCATCGTCCTCACCGCCTGTCGCCAGCATCGTCAGCGTATCCGAGATTTGGGCGTACATCTCTTCATTGGTACGGTTGCCCCGGTACAGCTGATGGAACACCTCTCCGTCTTTGATGAAAAGCACCCGGCCCGCGTGGCTTGCGGCCTTGGCGCTGTGCGTCACCAGCAGGATGGTCTGCCCCTGCCGGTTCACCTCCTCCATCAGCTTTAAAAGGCCGTCTGCGGCGTGTGAATCCAGCGCCCCGGTGGGTTCGTCCGCCAGCAGCAGTTTGGGCCCGGTGATCAGCGCCCGCGCCACTGCCGCGCGCTGCTTCTGCCCGCCCGACACCTCATACGGAAACTTCTTTAAAATGTCGGTGATACCCAGCTGCTTTGCCAGCGGGACAAGCCTTTTTTCCATTTCGATATAGGTTTTGCCCGACAGTACCAGCGGCAAAAAGATGTTGTCCTGCAATGAAAAGGTGTCTAAAAGGTTAAAATCCTGAAAGACAAAGCCCAGATTCTCACGCCGGAAGGCCGACAGCTCTTTTTCACGGATGGCGCATAAATCTTTGCCGTACAAAAGCACCTCTCCGCTGGTGGGTTTATCCAGCGCGGCCAAAATGTTCAAAAGCGTCGTTTTACCGCTGCCCGATTCTCCCATAATGGCGACGTATTCGCCCTGCTCCACTGAAAAAGTCACCTGCCGCAGCGCCTGTACCTGATTGGCCCCAAAACGGGTAACATAGGTCTTTTTTAAATTTTTTACTTCAAGCATCGTCATAAAAGACACGCCCCTTTCTGTTACCAGAATAACAAAACGGGGGCCTGCCCTGCCATAACTTTGGCTTACATTCCCCCGCCGAAGCTTACCGTTTTGTAAGAAAAGCCGCCCTGGACGGATTTTTGCCCTTTTCCGCCGCCCCTATACCGCGCATTTGTCTTCATATGGGGCGCTCTCGCCGCCGCGCGCTGCGGCTGCGGCGCCCTTATTCGATCCATACCGTCTCTTCAGCCAAATACAGCCGTACGGTCGTCCCCCGGCCGGGGGCGGATTCAATGGCAATGCCGTGCGACAGCTTATCCAGTACCTGCTTGCACAGATACAGCCCGATCCCCGTTGATTTTTTATCCGCACGGCCGTTGTAGCCGGTAAACCCTTTTTCAAAAATGCGGGGCAGGTCTTCAGGTGCAATGCCGATGCCGCTGTCCCGGATACACAGCACCTTGTTCGGCTCGGCCGTTATCTCAATGCTGCCGCCCGCCGGGGTATATTTCAGGGCGTTGAACAGTATCTGCTCCAGCACAAACAGCAGCCACTTCTCGTCCGTCAGCACCTCATACGCTGTCTGCCGGTAGTCAAGACGGATCTTTTTCTGTACAAACAGCGACGCATACCGCCGCACCGCCTGCCGCAAAATTTTATCAAGCGGCTGCCTCTTCAGCACAAAATCGGTTGAATCTCCTGAAAGCCGCAGATAGCCCAGCACCATCTCCACATACTGCTCGATCTTTAAAAGCTCCAGCGAGAGCATCTTGCCTTTGGCCGTCTCCTCCTCCTGCAGCAAAAGCCGCATGGCGGCGATGGGCGTTTTGATCTGGTGCACCCACAGGGCATAATAATCCAGCATGTCCCGCCGCTTGGCGTCCGCGTCTGAGGCAAGGCGCCTCTTTTCCGCCTCCAGCCTTCTCAAAAGTTCCTGATAATCCTCCTCGATGGGCGAGGCGGGGGGCGGCAGCCTGCGCAGCTCTACCTCGATGCAGGATGCAGCGTCGTCAAGCTGTTTCCGCCGTCTTAAAAAATAGGCAAAACCCACCGCCGTCATCAAAAGCCCCGCGCAAAGGCATAAAAGCGCGGCGTAGCCCACCGCCTGAACCGGCAGGTTTGAAAGAAAAAACACCAGCGCGAAAATGCCGCTGAACAGGGCGACGGCGGCCCACACCCAGCGGTACTGTCTCAGGTAGTCAAAAAACAGCCGCGGCAGCCTCTTTACGTCTTTTCCGTCCATTTTCTCTTCTCCCTTTGGTTTTTATATGGCTTGCCCACACCCTGCAGCACGGTTTTTGGGGGCGGAAACAACAGCCGGCGGCCCTTGCTGCCGGGCTGGCCGCACGCCGAACCCGAGAACGCCGCCAGCATCTATTTTAACCGCCGACAGGCGTGTTGCCCCTTGTCCGCTTAGGGTAAAAATTTTTGGTTTTTCGCAAACCTGCCGTTCCCCGCCCCGGGCGGCCTCTCTGCCGGGCCTTCTGCGGCCCCGGTGCACCAAACGGCGCGCCGGCGGGTATTTGCCGCGCCGTTTTATTCCATCAGATAACCCACGCCCTTTTTGGTGGTGATAAAATCTGTCAGGCCCGCGCGCTCCAGCTTTTTGCGCAGGCGGGCCACGTTTACCGTCAGGGTGTTTTCATCCACATAACTGTCCGTCTCCCACAGCCGGGTCATCAGGCAGTCGCGTGAAACGGTCTTTCCCTTCTGCTCCATCAGCACCTGCAAAATACGGTACTCATTCCGGGTAAGTTCGATCTTTTCTCCCTGATAGGTCAGCGTCGCGTCTGCGGTGTTCAAAATAGCGCCCTTGTGCTCCAGCAGGGCCGTCCCCCCGGCAAAGCTGTAGGCCCGGCGCAGCATGGCCTGTATTTTAGCCGTCAGCACGCTCAAATCAAAGGGCTTTGGGATAAAATCATCCCCACCCATCTGCATGGCCATCACCACGTTCATATTGTCGGCGGCCGACGATAAAAACAGGATGGGCGCTTTGGATATTTTTCGTATCTCTCCGCACCAGTGATAGCCGTTATAAAACGGCAGCGAGATATCCAGCAGCACCAGCTGCGGGCTGTAGGCCGCAAATTCGGCCAGTACGTTTTGAAAATCCTTGACGCAGGCCGCCTCAAAGCCCCAGCTCTCCAGATGCTTTTTCACCTCCGCCGCAATCACCGCGTCGTCCTCTACGATCAATATCCGGTACATCCCGCCGTCCTCACTTTCTGCAGCTTCCATTCTCCGGCGCGCGCCGCGCCGTTATAAAGGCGGCGCGTCCTGCCTCCCGGCCTCCGCGCCGTTTTTCTTCTGACAGACGCAAGGCCCTTAAAAGCCCGCCGCACGGCCCTGCCACTGGCGGGCCCCCTCTGTTTTCACGGTAAACGTCCCCACGTCTTTCTTTCTATCTTAACACGATTTTCCTCTTCCGCAAACCCCGCATTTTCTGCTTCCCTCTTGTAGATAAATGTTGCTTTCAGCATTACAAACTGGTCTTGGCCGCAATAGCCAAAAAATCCCTACACTTCTTCGGTGTAGGGATTTTCCAACTTGTATCATCTGATACCAAGAATGGTATTGAAATAGTTCAGTAAGCGGGGATCTTCTTTTTAATTATCAAAGAGAGTTATTTCTTCATAATCTATATTTAAAGGTTCCAAATAAGACATCGGCAGTAATTCATGCTCAACTGTTATTGGGATCCCATTATGCTTTGCGAGCATTGCCAAAGCAATACTGTCATATGCAAAATACTTTTCAAGACAATTTCCCATCCGCTTCATCCTTGCCCTGTGATTCTTTAACATAAACAGCAGTCCCTCATTAAATTCATCTGAATTTCGGTCAATCGATCCAGAGAATACCCTTCTATATCCCTGTCATATTGTTTCATACCTGTTTTATTTTTATTGTCCTCTAACTTTTGAATGTATTCCCTTGCCTTTTTTCTTTCATCCAGTATTTCATAATTCAAACAATAACCTAACAAAACGTAATTTATGAATTCTTTTGATTCCAGACC
>JAUNTE010000115.1 GCA_030538855.1 Oscillospiraceae bacterium | reverse complement strand
CGCCTCAGCGATGTCTACCCCTTTCTCCTGCATCAGGGCGCTGTTGCCCGCATAATAGCGGTGGCTGCCGATAACAGCCGTCGCCCCCCTGCCAAACAGGGCCTCAAACTCTTTTACCGGCACGGTGGGCGCGTTCTGCTGCTGCGCATACTGCACCACCGCGTCCGCCAGCGGGTGCTCGCTGGATTTTTCAAGCGAGGCCGCCATACATAAAAACTCCTCTTCCCGCACGCCGTCCGCCACTAAAATATCCGTCACCTGCGGCTTGCCCTCTGTAATGGTGCCGGTTTTATCCAGCACCACGGTATCGATGCTGTGGGCGTGCTCCAGCGCCTCAGCCGACTTAAACAATATCCCCTGTTCGGCCCCTTTGCCGGTGCCCACCATAATGGCTACCGGCGTGGCCAGCCCCAGCGCGCAGGGGCAGCTGATAACCAGCACCGAAATACCGATGGACAGCGCAAAGGTAAAGCTCTCTCCCAGCAGCAGCCAGACGACCGCCGCCAATACCGCAATAACCATTACAACGGGTACAAATATCCCGCTGATCTTATCGGCCAGCTTGGCGATGGGCGCTTTTGACGCGCCCGCCTCTTCCACCAGCCTGATGATCTGTGAAAGGGTGGTGTCTCCGCCCACACGGGTGGCGCGCGCCTGTAAAAAGCCCGATTTATTGATGGTGGCCGCCGTCAGGGCGCTGCCCGGGCCTTTTTCAACCGGGATGCTCTCTCCGGTGATGGCGGATTCATCTACCGAGGATACGCCCTCTATCACCTCTCCGTCTGCGGGTACGCTCATGCCGGGCTTGATGAGCATCACATCGCCCACCACCAGTTCCTCAGCCGGTATCTCCTGTTCCTCTCCGCCGCGCAGCACCAGCGCGGTGGGCGGAGAAAGATCCAGCAGACGGCTGATGGCGTCGCCGGTTTTGCCTTTTGAGCGGGCCTCTAAAAATTTGCCCAGCGTGATCAGAGCCAGGATCATCCCCGCCGATTCAAAATACAGGTCCATCATATAGCTGTGAACACGGGCGGCATCGCCGTGCCCAAGGCCGTATCCGATCTGATAAATGGCGAACACGCCGTATAAAAGCGCCGCGCTGCTGCCCAGCGCGATCAGGCTGTCCATATTCGGAGAGCCGCGAAACAGCGTTTTAAAGCCCACCTGAAAATATTTTCGGTTGACATAGACAATGGGCAGCGTCAGCAGCAGCTGGGTAAAAGCCAGCGTCAGCGCGTTTTCTGTACCATGAAAAATGCCCGGCGTCGGCCAGCCCATCATATGCCCCATCGACAGATAAAAAAGCGGTATCAAAAACACAAAAGATACAATGAGCCGGGTTTTCATAACGCCGGTCTGCTTTTGGGCCGCTTTCAGCGGGTCGTCCTCCCGCGGCGCTTTTGCCGCGCCCTCTTGTTTCGGCGCGGCCCCGTACCCCGCCTTTTCCACTGCCGCGGTCACATCCTCATCCCGCAGCCGGGTTTCGTCATAGGTCACTTTCATTTGGTTCAAAAGCAGGCTGACCTCCGCTTTCTCCACCCCCTGCAAGGCGTTCACCGCCTTTTCCACATGGGCGCTGCAGGCGCTGCAGGTCATGCCCGTCACGTCAAACTGTACCGTCTTCATCTTCATCCCGCCTTTCGAGACCGCTTATAGTATACTACTTTAGGGGTATTTGTGCAACAAAAGAAAAACTGCTATAATACAGCTATTCCGCATTTGATAAGGAGTTCTCATGAAAACACTGTATGTAAGCGACCTTGACGGGACGCTGCTTGATGAACATGCCCGCATCACCCCTGTCACCGCCCGTATTTTGACCCGCTTGATTGAAGAAAAAGGCCTGCTGTTCACGGTGGCTACCGCCCGCAGCCCCGCCACCGCCGTAAAACTTTTACAGGATATCCCCCTGCGCCTGCCTCTGGTGGTGATGACCGGCGCGCTTTTGTATGACCCGGTCGATCAAACTTATCCGCTGGTTCAGGCACTCTCTCCCCACACAGTAAAAACGCTTACGCAGATCCTTGACCGGTACGGCATTTCGGCCTTTGTACATACGGTGCAAAACGGGATGATCGACGTTTTTTACCGGCAGCTGACCACAGATTTTGAAAGGCTGTTCGTTTCGCGCCGTACCGGCACGGGGTTTAAACGTTTTTTTCAAACCTCCGATTATATGTCCGCCATCCGCGGCGGTCAGGTCACGCTGTTTACCGTCATGAATAAAAAAGAGGTGGTGGACCTGCTGCGTCCAGAGTTTGAAGCTGTGCCCGGCACCACCTGTTATTGTTACCGTGAAGAATACGGCAGCGACAATTATTATCTTGAGGTATTCAGCCAGCAAACCTCTAAGGCAAGCGCCCTGCAAAAACTGATGGAAATGACCGGCGCTGAAGCCCTATGCAGTTTTGGCGACAACGTCAACGACATCCCCATGTTTCGCATCAGCACTGAAAGCTACGCAACACAAAACGCCGCCGAAGCCGCTAAGGCTGCCGCCTGCGGCGTTATCGGCCCCAATACCGGTGACGGTGTGGCCCGCTTTTTAGAAAAGCGGTTCCTTCAGTCCTGACCCTGCTGCGAAAAATGCTCGCCCAGCTGCTGCAGCTCACCCAACGTCGTCACCGTAATATTATTTTTACAGATATGGTAACGCACCTTTCCCGGCAGAGAAAGATAATATTCCCGCATCTGCGGGTTTTCACGGTACATCTCATCCAAGGTTTTCACAGCGTTCATCCCCCCTCTTGGGTAGTGTTTCATCCCGCCGGTAAAATATACCCGAGCGAGGGCGTTTTTTCGCCGTCCCCTCAGCAGGAAGCCGTGTATCCCTGAGGCGTCCCTCAGCAAAAGCGCCTATCCTTTTCTGCAGCGGGGCAAATCCTTTTATTCTTAAACAGCGCCCGTCAATATCTTGTTAAATGAAAAACGCGCCTGCGGGCCGCCCGTAAAATGCCCGGCAACGCAGAAGGGGTGCGTCTTACCGGCAAATCGAAAAAAACACTCGTAAAAGCGCAGGGGGCGTACTGGTTTCGCTCTGCTCGCCGCTATAAAAAAAGTGCGTCTTTCCATCTGCAAAAAGACGCACTGGGGGGTGCAAACAAATGGAAGCACCGGCTTATTTCTCAACTGAAATAAACGGCGGAAAGGTATCGGGGCTGCCGCTGCGCCGCATCGTTTTAACGTCCACGTCAAAACACTGGCCGTCGTATTCATAATGCAGCTTTCCGTCCTTACAATAAAAACGATGTGCCGATTGAAAAGCAACCGGCTTATAACGTCCGTCCTGTATAGGCTGATCCCGATACAATGCCTGATCTTCGGATAATTTCAGCACGCCCTTTTCCAAACGCACATCATAGATCCCGCTTACGACCGCCTCTGCCGCCACATTTTTTCCTGAAGCTGAAATAAATCGAAAGCACCCTGTTATCGCGTTGGTGCTTTTTCGTTGCTCCAGTTCAAAGCGAAACAGAGATACGGCGCTGAAATCCTTTCTCAATTTTTCCCTCTGCCCGTCCTTTCCCATCAGCCATATTTTTTCATTGGATACAATAAACATATCCAGCTGAAAACCACTTTGTGAATATTTCAGGTTGGAAAAGGATATCTGGTCGGCATATACACCCTGCAGCGCGCCGTTTTCCAGCTCATAAACCACTTCCTTTGTCAGCAGTGTTCTGCCGTCCACATTTGCTTCAATAAAGTTGATGATCTCTTTCATCCGCCCCCGCCCTTTCTTTTAAAACCGCCTTATCCGTCAAAAGCAAAAACATACATTTTCTCCTGTCAAAGCGCCGTCTGATACACGGCGCTTTTTAAAAGGGCCTGTGAAAGAATCATCTCTTTCACAGGCCTTTTCAGGTTTTAAAAAACACGGGTCACGCTTCTTCTTTAAATGGCCGCAGCAGCCCCATCGGCGTCTGCTGGGCGCTTTGTCCAAGCGGATTTTGTTTCAGCAGCTTGCAGAAAAATTCAAGGTCCGCTTCCGGGTCGCTGCTGCCAAGGATCTTTCCGCCCAAATCATTCAGATCCACCACCATCACGGTGTTGTGGCCCTGCAGCGCCTCGCTCAATTTTTTTGCGGTCGTCTCAGGGTCTTTCGGGGCCAACACTACATACTTGTTATACGGGGGCAGCGTGCAGTCGCACGGGCCGTCCACCGCAGCCGCTTTATAGCCCGCCACGATATAAAACCAGCCTTTTTTTCTAAACAGCTTACCCACTGCGCCGCAAAAAGCCGCTATCAGGATGCGGAACGTACCGCATTCACGAATGGCCATTTCCATCGTCTCTGGCATGGCAAGGCCGATGCCATAATCCGTTTTCACCACAAAACGGCTGAGAAACCGCGCCAGCCAACGTGGTTTTACATCTTTGATGGGATAGGCCCGTCCCTCGGTGCAGGCCACCATTTTCTCCGACATAAACAGGATGTCGCCCTCTTCAAGCAAAGGCTCGCCGTACTGCTTCACCACATCCTCGATCTTGTCCTCATTGCTTACCACATGCGTTTTGATGGCATAGCAATAATATTTTTTGCCGTCCGCCTCAACGATCTCCTGCTTGTCCGGGTTTACCAAAAGTCCTTCTGCTGCCATATTTCTCTGTCCGCCGTATATCCGGCGGCGCGCCCCTTTCCCCTTATTTGCTCGGTATTTATTATACCGGCATTTTTTTAAAAAATCAATTCAGCCGGGTCTGGTCTTTTTTGCTGTCAGCCCCTGATAAAACGTCGTCGTTTCACCGCCGCCCCTTGGCTGCCAAAAGCTTCGTCCTTTGCGTAAAAGCGCCCGGCATACCCTGCCCCGCGCAGGTTTATATAGTCCTTAACAGCCCGTGTGAAGGCTTTTCACGGCAAAAGCAGTCCGGCAGGCCGCCGTAAAACAAGGCCCTCTTCGTCTATTGCCGTCTTTCATGAACGTTCCGCAGCGTTTTTCCTCTATCTATTTAGATGAAAAAGAAAGCGTTTTGCCTCTTTCGGCTTTTTCATCTGCGCTTTCATCGGGGCACTTTCCATAGCGGCCTTTTTCCGCTTTCATTACAAGACGGCCACTGTGGCGTGATACTCGCCGTCTGTAAAAATTCAAAAAATCAAAAGCTTCCGCCTTTTTTCATTTTTGACCGAAAACGCTTTTTTCAAACAGCCTTGTCCCTTTTTCCGGCTTTATCCCTCAAGGGCCGCGGCGCCGATGATACCCGCGTCGTTGCCCAGCGCCGCGCAGACGATCTCAGGCAGCGGGTTCAGCGCCCCGCCGTATGCATACCGCGCCGCGAAGGCACGCACCGGCTCCAGCAAAAACGCGCCTTCGTTGGCAATGCCTCCGCCCAAAATAAAAATATCCGGGCGAAAAATATTGATCATATCCACCACAGCCTCGCCCAGATAACGCAGATAATTCTCCACAACTCTTTTCGCCGCCGGGTCTCCTTGACGCGCCGCGTCAAACGCCACGCGTCCGTTTACTTTGCCGTAGCCTTCCGCGGCGGCATGCATCAGGCTCTCCGGCGTTCTCTCCATCTCTCTTTTGGTATCCCGTATCAGTGCGGTGGCCGAGGCGTAAGCCTCTATACAGCCCCGCCGGCCGCAGGTACACGGTTCCCCCTCCGCCATCAGCAGGGTATGGCCCAGCTCGGCCCCGCAAGAGCGGCCGCCCGAAAAAATTTTTCCGTCCAAAATAATGCCGCCCCCTACCCCGGTGCCCAAGGTGAACAGCAGTGCGTTACGGCAGCCTTTGGCCGCGCCCGCTTTCACCTCGCCCAGCGCCGCGCAGTTGGCGTCGTTTGAAATATACACCGGCAGCCCCAGCCGCTTTTGCAGTTCTTGCGCAAGCGGCACGTTCCTCCAGCCAAGGTTATTGGCATACAAAATTTCTCCTGTTTTTTCGTCACAGGTACCGGGGCTTCCCACGCCTACCGATAAGCAGGCCTCTTTCTCCACCTGCGCCTGGGCCATCACCGTTTCGGCCGCTTTTGCCATATCATCGATAATCTCCCGTGCCGGACGCTCCGCCCGAGTTGAAAGCGTACAGCGGGCCGTAATACTCCAATTTTCATCCACCAGCCCCACCGCGATGTTGGTGCCGCCCAAATCGATCCCTATCCTGTATCTGTTTTCCATACCATGCCCCTCCCGGTCATTTTTGTATATCCTGTTCCATAGGTGCAGCAAGCCGCTTCACCCTGCCGCGGCAAAAAACAAATTGCCGCCCCTGTGCCGCCTTTTTTTGTCCGGCGGCTTTTATAAGATGCGCCTTTTGCAATTCTTCTCATACGTCAAAGCTTTGCGCACTGCCGTGCAGGGCACAAGCTCACCCGCACGGGGCCATCCCCCATTTCCGGCGTCATACCGGCAAAATATCTATCCGTCCCTGCACTTCAATAAAAAAGCGGGATAAATAAAAACCTCTTGCAGCCGTATAAGGGATATTCACGTTAACAAACATTTTTTACCCTGGGTTTTTATTTCAGCTTGTCCAAATCAACTTTATGTCACTGCGTTCCACCGGTCCTGCTTTGCATTTTATAAAAAAACGTAAAGCAGCCGTGGGCGCCCGCTTTTCACGCAAGCCCGCCCCGTCAACCCTTATATAAAGTTCTTACAATTCCAGGCTCTATCAGCCCGCTACCCAAAATCCGCAGGCCCCGCCATGTCTTTTTCGTTCAAGGCGCAAAACCGTACCATTTCACTTTTTATATTTTAATAGCAGGGCCGAAAAATGTCAAACAGCCTGGTCTGTTTCATCCTTTTCATTTCCTTTTACAAAGGGGCCTCCCGCCTTACCACGTCCGGTAATGGCGGCGGTACGTCAC
>JAUNTE010000114.1 GCA_030538855.1 Oscillospiraceae bacterium | reverse complement strand
AAACGGGCTTCCATCGTTCCGCATGACCGACCCGGTGTGGATTGTCCCCGTCTCAAACCGGGGCTATTTTCATGCGCGGCGGGAATCCCATTCCCATACAAAACAATCGCGACAATCAGGGCATGAGCGTACACACTCCTGCAAAACGCTTGTAGGGGAGGACCCCAAACCCCGGAAAAGGACCGCTAGAGGCGGCCTTTCCATCGCCCATACGGGGCGGCTGTGCGTCCTGCGGACGCTTCCAAGCATGAGGGGTATACCTTTTTTCCCAGCCGGTCAAGTCTCCTGTCTTACAGCGCCCGCAAGGGCGCGTGGCCGCTCCACAGGTGGAGCGTTTCGCAAGGCAGCGTAAGCGGCCCTTGCGGGGGGATTGGTGGCTTCCCAAACAAGCGGATTTTTGGAGAAAATCGCAAGTGCATATGCACTTGCGCTGCTTGTCACTATTGAAAACAACTAGATAGCATAGTGTACCATAATCCAAAAAGGCGTAGTTAAATCAGACCGGCAAACCGGAATTATATGCTCTAACTATTTGCACTTTCGATAAAATGATATAGAAATCAGTGCAAAAACCATAGGAACACAAGCATACCCTGCATTAACTTTTCCGCCGTTGTAGAGAATATATCCGGCTCCAATAAATGTTAGAATTATAAATATGACACTTAATATTAAAGATAATTTTCTCATCATAATCTCCTCCAACAATTCCGATTGGTCAGCCCGATAAAACCGGAATTGATAGTGCTGTTAAATCAGTTTTAATGCTCTTTTATACAGCAAGTTTAAATCGCAACCATACACAATAAACATTTCCATAATAAATTTTAATTCTGACATAATGTTAGTCTTTCAAATTGATTTGATTTTTCTATTTAATTCCCTCCACAATAACAGCCCTACTGTCGACACTATTAATGCGTTTTGACATTATGGCTTTATATTCGGGTGATGAGAAGCAGGCATCCAAATCTTCTTTGCTATCAAATTTGATCAGAATGACACGTTGGGGAGTTCTTTCCCCACAAAAACTACATACATTTTCCGTTCTTGCTAAATATTCTCCACCATAACTTTCTACAATTGGCTTTACATCATGAATATACTCATCGTATTCTCCACGTCCCTTTTGTTCATTAATATAAGTATCTGCAATAAAATACCAAGGCATAGTAAGTCCTCCTTTTCTACAAACTGCGATTTGCCGGTCTGCGCCTTATCCGCCAAAGGTGTATCTGTTTTCATTCTAAAGCGACACCTCATAAAAGTCAAATGTAGAGCGGCATAGTTAAAATCTGTTACTTGTTTCTACAAACCTTTATAACACTTTAGCAAATTTGGGCGGCATTTGGGCGGCAGATCGGCTAATATATAAACTGCTCCATTCGGCTAAAACCCAGTAACCGTGCGCTTTTCAGCTTATTGTAAAACCTTAACTGGCTGGAAAAATAACTATTTTTTATATCTTTACAAGCCCCGGCTGTACTGGGGACGTAAAGCCAGCTTCGCAGTTCTACGGCAAATGGGCCATACCCATGCGGCCATCTTTTATAAGCATGGATTGCACAAAGGGCTTATGTCAAAAAAGGCAGAAACAAAGGCCGAACCGCAAAGCGCCTAATGCGACATATCTGTCATTCATCATCACCGGTGATACACGCCAACGTTTTCGCCCACACGCTTTGGGTAAAGCCTGGCGGCGGCCATTACGTTCCGGCCTTTATAGCCGACGGCCACTTCCAATCCCTGTGTGCAGGCTAAAATATTTCGGGAGACATCTAACCCGCATAAGAGAAAGACCTCGCGTTCCATATAGGGCGCGGAGGCTAAAATTTGCTTGGAAGGTTATTCATCAAAACATTGCTGGAGATTGTGCCCCGCATGGGGCACACAAGTCGAAATTTGAACCTCGGTAAGTAGCTCCGCGTGGGTTAAATTTCAGTCCAGACGCTGGTAATCACAGCGAGATGGCCGCGCCCCACATGGGGCGCGTAGGCTGAAATCTTGTTGAGATGATGTTCATCCAAGCATTGCAGGAAATCGTGTCTCGCATGGGGCCGCGCACGGGGTGCAGCCTGTCAGAACAAGATTTGCAAGATGTCATCAACATGTCAGTCCATCCGCCCCACATGGGGCGCGGCCAGGCGCGGACAATGCCTCTCTTATCTTTTCTCATATTTGGGCGCAGCCAATTTCTCCCCGGCATCAGGCCACACATTTCTTCGCGGCACACATCATGCAAGACGCGGCCGCCAATTCTATAGGTGTCGTCCGCTTTTGGGGCTGTTCTTATTTTTTCATGCAAAATTACCCTTATTTTTCTAAAAACTATCCAATTGTATCTCTTTTCTCTATCAGGTAAAATAAAAATGAGGATCTTGCAGAAAGGGGATGCTTTTCATGATCTTTACCAATCAAAATTGCATCGGCTGTAATAAGTGTATCGGCGTATGCAGCTGTATGGGCGCAAACTATGTCAAAAATGAAAATGATAAAAATGTGATAAAAGTTGACCCCGCCCGTTGTGTCGCCTGCGGCGCCTGTTTTGATGTATGTGAACATCAGGCGCGGGAATATGAGGACGATACCGCCCGCTTTTTCGCCGATCTTGCGCGCGGTGAAAATATCTCTGTTTTGGTAGCGCCCGCTTTTCAGGCGAATTATCCCCAGGAATATGAGCGGGTGCTGGGCGTTTTAAAAAAAGCCGGGGCCAATCATATCATCAACGTCTCCTTTGGCGCCGATATCACCACCTGGGGATACCTGAACTATGTGGCGCAGCACCATTTTCAAGGCGGCATTTCACAGCCTTGCCCCGCCGTGGTCGGCTATATCGAGCGTTATCTCCCCCAGCTTTTGCCAAAACTTTTTCCTGTGCAAAGCCCGATGATGTGCAGCGCCATTTATTTGAAAAAGTATAAACATCTCTCGGATAAGCTGGCTTTTATCAGCCCCTGTATCGCCAAAAAGCTTGAGATAGACGACCCCAATACACAGGGTTATATTTCTTATAACGTCACCTTTGACCATCTCATGCGTTATATCCGCCGCCATCAGCTCACCGCCCCGCCCTATAAGGACGAGCTTGCGTATGGTCTCGGCTCTCTGTATCCAATGCCTGGCGGCCTGAAAGAAAACGTCTACTGGTTTTTAGGTGAACAGGTTTTCATCCGCCAAATCGAGGGTGAAAAGCATCTGTATCATTATCTGCAGCAAAATGCAGCCCGCATCGCCGCCGAAAATACGCCGTATCTGTTTTTTGACGCCCTCAACTGTGCGGGCGGCTGTATTTACGGCACCGGCATTGAACCGGACAAAGCCGATACGGACGACAACCTCTACGCGCTTTTACATATCCGTGAGGCCAGCAAAAAACTGCATGGGTCAAGCCCCTGGTCGGTGCGGCTATCACCCAAACAGCGCCTTAAAAAATTGAACCGCCAATTTAAAGGGCTTGTGCTTGAAGATTTTTTACGCACCTATACCAACCGTTCTGAGCGGTGCGCTTACCGACTGCCCAGCCGCAGCGCTTTAGAGCAGGTTTACCGCGATATGGGTAAAACAACCCCGGAACAGCGGCATATCGATTGCTCCTGCTGCGGCTATGCCACCTGCCGGGAGATGGCCACGGCGATCTATAACGGCTTTAACGTCAAAAATAACTGCATCCATTATATCAAGGATATGGTAGAACGTGAAAAAATGCAGATCTCCGCTTTGGCCGAAAAGATGGAGCTGCAAAAGCAGGATATTTTAGAGGCCGTCGCCGCCGTGGATCAGGAATTTGCCCAGCTTCATGGCGCGGTGCAGCAGCTTGAAAAAGATAACGCCGGCAATGCCGGTAAAAGCGCCTCCATCGCTGAAAGTGTGGGTAAAGTAGACGTCTTCTGTCAAGAACTTGAAAAAACGCTTGCCCAAATCAACCAATTACTGGCTGATCTGCAAAAAAACAATGCCGAAGTCGTCTCTATTTCTTCTCAAACAAATCTGCTTGCCTTAAACGCCTCTGTTGAAGCCGCCCGCGCCGGAAAGGCCGGAAAAGGCTTTGCCGTCGTCGCGGAGGAGATCAATTCTCTGGCCGGCAACTCCCGTCTTACCGCTGAAAACAGCAGCCGTGGGCAACAACGTATCGACAGTTTCATCAAGGATATTCAAACAGAAATCAGCGCCCTTTCACAAACGGTAAAAGAGGTGGCGGGCAGCATAAACGAAATGACCGGCTCAAGCGAAGAGATCGCCGCTTCCGCAGGCAGCGTCCTGCAAAGCGCTGACCGTATAAAAGGCCGCCTCTCACAGCTCGTATCCGGCAGCGGCAGCTGAGGTTTATTTGAAAACAAAGTAATTGGGCCTTTCACAAACATTCTGTAAGATAAGAAACCTGCGCGCCTAAACCGCGTGATGTTTCAGATGCAGGCAAAACCTCTTATTCTCCGCCTGCGCGTCAAATGCGTAACTACGCCTTGTCTCTCTCCTAACACGGCTTTCATACCTCTTTTACCGCGTGCCGTTTTCCGCTCTTTTATATCCGTAAAAGAAGGGGTTGCCTCCTCGATGAAAAGCTGACGCCGCAGTCATACGCTCTGTCATTGCTCCCGTTCCGTTTCCCTTTTTCTACTCTATCGTTTTTACTCCCTGCCGCTGCACGCCTATGGCAATTTCAAATCTTTGCTTTCTGCACCTTTTCTCTTCATCGCCATAAGCTTTTTTCACCCGCCCGCCCAGCCAGTGGCTTTGGGTTATAAAAGCTTTCATATCTTTGGTGAGCCCACGTATTTTAATGTCACTGTTCCGGCTGGCTGTAGAAATGGACGGTGATTTTTCAAACCATTTCTAAGTGCTTTTATCGCGCGCGCCTGTACACAGCTCTCCGCTGGGGCTTATGGATGGCATCTGGGGTAAAGCTTTTTCAAAGGTACACTATTTCTCCCCTTACACCGCCGCCGCAATATCTTTCTCGGCGGCGCCCCGCGCCCTTTTTGACCCGGCCTTTTCTTTCATTATGTTTTACATAACGATGCCCCGGCATGAGAACTGACTTTTCTCATACCGGGGCTATATTTTTTAAATAAAATTTCAAAAGGGCGCGGGCCTCTTTTTTATATTATAAAATTGTCGAAGCACTTTTTAAAAGAGAAAACCTTTGCCGTTTTCTTTTTTCACCCTTTTGGTCTTTGTACGGGTTCACGGTCTACAGGCCTATTCTCCCTGCTCCAGCCTTCTGGCCATCAGCACGCCCATCGCCGAGGCCATCATCAGCCCCCGCGTCCACCCGCTGGAATCTCCCAAACAATATAGATCTTCAATATTGGTGGTGAAGGTCTTATCCATTTTTACGCGGTTTGAATAAAATTTTATCTCCGGGGCATACAGTAAGGTCTCTTTACTGGCAAAACCAGGCACCACATGGTCGACGGCTTCTATAAAACCCATAATGTTTACCATGGTGCGGTAAGGCATGGCGCTGCTGATGTCCCCGGCCACCGCGTCTGGCAGCGTGGGGCGCACATTTGAGCGGCCCAGCTCTTTGGGCCAGGTACGTTTGCCCTCTAAAATATCCCCGTACCGCTGCACTAAAATGTGGCCGTCGCCCAGCATATTTACCAGGCTGCCCACCTTTTTCGCGTATTCAATAGGTTGGTCAAAGGGGGCGGCAAATTTGTGGCTGCACAAAATTGAGAGGTTGGTGTTGCCGCTTTTTTTCTCTTTATAAGAGTGGCCGTTTACCACCGCCAGGTCGTTGTCATAATTTTCCTGGCTGACAAAACCGCCCGGGTTTTGGCAAAAAGTGCGTACCTTGTTGCCAAAGGGCGCGGGATAACCGATCAGCTTTGATTCATACAGGACGTTGTTCACCTCTTCCATTACCTCGTCCCGTACCTCTACCCGTACCCCAATATCTACCGCGCCCGCCTCATGGGCGATCTGATGCGCCCGGCACATCCGTTCAAGCCAATCGGCCCCTTTGCGGCCTGTCGCCACGATCACGCTGCGGGCCGTAATGATACGCGCCTCCTGCGGTTTTCCGCTGGGCGCGGCGGTCACGCCTGTGCAGCGCCCTTCTTCAATAAGCAAATCAAGGCAGGCCGTACTGAATAATAATTCCACACCGTTTTCACGCAGATAGTTTTCTATTTTCAAATAGATCTCCTGCGCCTTTTCCGTCCCCAGATGACGGATAGGGCAATCCACAAGCTTTAAACCGCTTTGAATGGCCCTTCTGCGTATCTCTTTGATTTTATCGTTATGCTGCAGCCCTTCTACATGAGGGTCTGCCCCAAAGGCAAGATAGATGCCGTCGGTATAATCGATCGTCTCCTGCGCCAGCTCTTCACCGATCAGCTCGGGCAGGTCTCCCCCCACCTCATAGCTCAGGGACAGCTTTCCGTCTGAAAAAGCGCCCGCGCCTGAAAAACCGGTGGTGATATGACAATCCGGTTTACAGTGTACGCACTCTTTGGTCTGGGTTTTGGGGCAGCGCCGTTTCTCGATGCAGACGCCTTTTTCTAAAAGGGCGATCTTTTTTTTCGAGCCCTTACGCACCAATTCCAGCGCTGTAAAAATGCCCGCGGGGCCTGCCCCCACGATCAATACGTCATAATCCGCGCTGCCGGTCTTCTCTTTTTCCAACATATCCATCTTCTCCATCCAGCGTTACGCTGTTATTTTCGCCGCTTGCTTTTTTTCGGCATTATCCCTTTTCACAGTAAAAGCGCCGGCAGATTTTATCGGCCGGTATCCAGCATTTTGCCCCGCGCCCGCCGGTAAGCCAAGGCACAGCCCCCCCCGCAAAAATCGCTTTTTTAAAAAATATCCGACATGGTATATACAACGAATGTTTTAAAAAAAAAA
>JAUNTE010000113.1 GCA_030538855.1 Oscillospiraceae bacterium | reverse complement strand
TGATCCCCCTGAGTATCAGTTCTTTTAACATCTCCAGTACCGCATGGGATACCTTATCCTTTACTTCTGCCAAATTATTCACATGATTATATAAGGAAGCCGAACTCACATTCAGCCTTTTAGAAATTTCTTTCAATGTCAGGGTTTCGATTCCCGTCTCCTCCGTAATATCGATTGCGACGCGGATGATTTTTTGCATGTCCACCCCAGCTCTTGGCATAGCAACTCTCCATTCTAAACAAAATAAATTCAATATAAAAGTTAATCTAATTTGCATAATACATAATCATATTAACTTTGTCAATGAATTAAGAAAGTTTATGGAAAAGTTGCTCGTATTTAGGGGTTATAAAGCAGGGACGGCAGGTAATATTTTATTATATCCTTTCAGATATTGCTGAAACATCGATCGGGCTTTTTTAACTCAGCCGTACAGGGATAAACAGCCCGCTGACAAAAAGAAATCCCGTTGAAAGCGAAAAATATCCTGGCCGTTAAAAAATTTTACTGTATACCGGCCTCAAAAAACCTTTATAACCAATCATAACCATCGGTCGTGCCGGTAGTTTGCGCAAGGCCCCCTTGGGGCCTGTTACCAGCAGAGCCTACAGCCTCATCAGATTCCTTTCGCCCGCATAAAGCGCCCTCCTGTTATTAAAACAGCGATAAAGTGTTTCGCTGTTTGCCCTTGCAGCGCCCGCTTTTATTTCTCTGCCGGTTTTGAACAGTTCTTCACTTCGTTCAGATATTTTTTTGGCATAACTTAAGCTTTTCAGAACCATCGCCGCTGCCGGTGGTTTCCTTCTTACAATAAAAGCCCTGACCGTCGATACGGTCAGGGCCAATTTTGAAAACAAAGAGAGCGGTAAGGCGTATCCATCGCGCAAAGTTACGGCAAGACAACGCATCCCATACATGAAACATAGAAACATAATGGTAAAGCCCGCCCCAAAGCTTTATAAGCTGTACAGCGGCAGCCCTGCGCCTGAAAATCAGCGCGCCATCCACCATCCCCAGCCCGGTGAAAGAGAAAAACGGGGTTTATTGCGGGGCCGGGGCGCCCGGCTGCGGCACAGGTAAAAGCCCGGCCCTGCCGGGGCCGCAGTGAAACCTGCGCGCCGGTTTATTCCTGGGCGGCAGAGGCAAGCGTTTTATTATAGGCGATGATTTTTTCCATCAGCAGGGCGTGGGCGCCGCCTTTGCCGCTCAAGGTATGGTCGGTCATGACGATCGGCATCGCCCTGAGCCAAGCTTCGTTTTGCCGCTGGGCATAGTCGGCGTTGAAAGCTTCGGCCCGGCGCAGAAGAGACCAACTGCCCAAAGCGTTAAAAATACCCGGCAGGTTTGCCTGCATGGTCAGCACGCCCTGCTGTACCCGAAACCGGCCCGCGTCCATTCCGTCCTGCCGCGCGGCGGCCGCATCCAGCCCGGTAAATATCGTCTCCGGGCTGTCGGTATTGAACCAATCGCTTTCTATGCTGGTTTCATAATCTAAAAACTCAGTACGCCCGCCGGTGTATTTCATCAGGATGACACAGGCGGCGCGGCTGCCGTTCTCCGTCACCTCGGCATAGACGGCGGTATCCAGCGCGGGGGTACAGGCGTAATCCAACAGCCCGCTTTTTAAAAGCAGGGCGTACAGCTCTTCAAAATGCGTTTCTCCCAGCCGTCCGTCCGGTGCAGAAACATCATAGCAGTGCTGAAAATCCAGTACCAGTATCTCACCGGGGTGCCGCGCCAAAAAATCGGTGATCTCATCCAGATACTGCGCCAACGGCGCGCTGTAATAATTGTGTACCGTGTAAAACGTCCCGGTGTCGGGGTCGCGCGTTACCCTGATATCCAGATAACGCACGCCGCCCTCCAAAAGGCCGCTTACCCCGGCCAGCTGCGTTTTACTCTGCCTGTAGCCCAGGCTTTTACAGATACCCAGCTGAAAAGGCGAAGCCACCGAGGCCTCATCCACCCGGCTTGAAAGCTCCATATCCGCCGTCAGCGCGTCGTGCGCCCCCAGCATGGCAATGTCCGCCAGGCGCTCAGGCCCGGTAAGGGTGCGGCTCATCCAGTCGGCATATCCCGTGGCGTCCGCGCTGTCCCCGGCCCACAAAAACGGCAGCTCCAGCGCAAGGGCCAGCAATAAAAAAAGCGCAAGTAAAATAACCGCGGCTATCTTCAGCGTTCGTTTCAGCATTCGCATATCCATCACCTCACGGCTTCATTATAACAGATAGCCGTGGCCCGGGGCCTCCAAAAATTTCAGGATATGTTTGTCCATTATGCGCTGTTTTTATCCGCGTTTCCGCCCTTTTTTCACTGAGGTCAGCTCATAACTCAGTAAAATCAAATTTTTGATTTCCTCTTCCGGCACGCCGCCGTCTAAAAGAATGGTCACCCACGATTCTTTATTCATATGATACGCCGGAAGAAACCCTTTCTCCCGCCGCAGTGAGCCGATCAAAAGAGGGTCGCATTTTACATTGAGGATCTCTGCGCTGCCGCCGCCCGGCAGGCCCAGCCTGTCTCTTTTTACCTTCATCACGATCGCATACCATTTTCCGGTATTGGCGTTCCTCAAAACAGCGTCGCCGGGGGATCTCTCCCACAAATATTCCGGCTGCGTGCCAAATCGTTCGTTCACCCATTGAAAAACAGCTGCCTTTTCCATCCCGCTTCTCCATCTAAACGTAAAATTTTTTACCGCGCCCCGGCAGACAGAGTATCTGACCGGCGTTTTGTCTCATCATACTATAAAATTCTGCCTGATTCCACCCTTCACGGCAAAAAGATTTTTCGATCAAAACCTAAGGCAAAACCGAAGGTATGCGCAGGCCCTTATAGGGCCTGTTACCGGCAGGCATCTCAAGACGCGCTGAAATATTTGTCCTCTGCATCTGGTGTGCTGCCGCTGTTAAAACAGCCCGTATCCTTTCTGCCTGAGATTTCTATTTATCAACTCGCGTTGTTAAAAGCTTGAAACGAAAGTTTTTCTGCAGTACCTCTACCGGCAGGGCCGGCGGCGTCCGCATTCCATCAAAACGGGCAGGGCGGCAAATCAAAAACTTTTCAGGCCCTGTATAAAAATGGGCGCGCATATCGAGCGTTTATTTTCGACGATTTTTCACGAAGGATAAAAAGGAAAACTTCCCCTTCTCTCAATCACAAACGCTAAAAACCAGAAGACAGCCCTTCAAAAGCCTTTGACGTTGATTTTTAAATGTTGCCTATGTATCCACTTTGAAAGCTGTTGACAAAACAGCCCCTTGAAAAGCTTCGGCGTTTCATTTCAGCCTATTTAAAAGATCCTCGGGGATACCTCCAGTATTTTTCGAGTTTTTTGTTTCATCCGCTGAAAAAAGCGCTCTCATTTTCTACAGCGCTTGGTTTGTCAGCTGCCCCCTTTTATCACAAAAGCCCTTTTACCTCTTTTACCAAGCGCCGCCGCGCAAGGGGGCATTTTAAAATTCAAAACGGCCGTTTCATTTTAAAAGTTTTAAAAGCAGGCGCGGCTGCGTCCATATAGCCGGAACGCCTCAATGCGCCCGGCCTTTTTATTTTGCAGGCGCGCTGCCCCGTAAAAAATGCGATTTCCCGCTTGTTAAATCAGCCCCGGGTCTCTTAGATACCCTTTCTGCTTTGCCGTTTTTTATAAACACAAACCCCCGGGCGGCAGTTTCTTTCCTGCGTCCCGGGGGTCCTCTTTGATCTGTCATGACCGGCTTTCTGCCTTTTCTATCGCCGCGCCAAGTTTTTTTTACAGCTCTATTTTGCCGTACAGGCCGATAAAATCGGCGTCGTTCAACGTTTCAGCCCGGGGTTCTACCGCTTCGGGCGCCGCATCGGCGTCATGCTCATGGGGGTGATATTCTGTTTTGGGCTTGGGCGCGCGCGGGGGGCGGCTGCCGTAATTGCCCCGCCCGCCGCTGGGGCGGTTGCCTGCGGGACGGCCGCCGCGGCCGCCTGTCATGGGACGGGCGGCGCGCTGGGGGGCGCTGGGGTCGGTACTGCTGATTACGATACGGCGGTCAGCCCCTTCGCCGGTCGATTCGCTTTTTACCCCCTCCATCTCACTGATGGCGGAATGGATGATACGCCGCTCATAGGGGTTCATCGGCTCCAGCATATGGCTGCGGCCTGTTTTCGCAACCCGCGCGCCAATGCGTTTTGCCAGCGCCGCCAGATCCTGTTCACGTTTTTGACGGTAGCCCGCCACGTCCAGGCTGATCTTTTCATAATCGCCGCCCGCGCGGTTGGCCGCAAGGCTCGTCAGATAAGAGAGGGATTCCATGGTTTCACCCCGGCGGCCAATCAGCGCCCCGGCGTTGCCGCCGCTGATTTTCAGCACCGTGGTCTCTCCCGCCTTTACGGCGTCTATCTTCATATTTTCCACGCCCATCAGCGCGCCTATTTCAGCAATATAGGCCCTGGCGGCTCTCACTTTTTCGCTCTCTTCAGCGGGCGTTTCAAGGGGCTGCTCTTTTTTAGGGGCCGCTTTGGGGGCCGGGGCCGGTTTTGCCTGCGCCGCGGGCTTTTTTTCGGCAGCGGGCGTTTTTACAGTCTCTTCTTTTTCAGGGGCGGGCGGTACCGGCAGTGGCTCTTCCTCGCTGCTCACTACGCAAACGCGTACCTTGGCGGGTTTTGAACCGAACAGCTTTTTAACCGGAAGCTCCACCACCTCCACCGTAACCTCTTCACGGGAAAGGCCCAGGGTCTCCAGCGCTTTTTCAGTAGCAGCTTCCACTGTTTTGCCGGTCTCTATCACTTCACGCATCTCTACTCCTCCAATCCATCCCTATTATGCTTCGGGACTATCGGCCCTTGTCTCTTCCTGATAACGTTCTTCGGCCAGCTTCCGTGCCTTTTCAAGCCGGATGCGGGCCAGTTCAGCCTCTGAAAGATCCTGCTGCACCACATTGCCCGAGGCGTCCTTCATCACAATCTTCTTTTTTGCCTTCTTTGCTTTCTTTTTCGCCTCGATCTCATCCATAAGCTGCTGCTTCATTTTTTCAGGGTCATAAAATCTTTTGAGAAGCAGAGAGACACACAGGCCCAATACGTTCGAGTATATCCAGTACAGCGACAGGCCGGTGGGCACCGTAAAGCCCATCCAGACAAACATGCCGGACATGACGATGTTCATGATCTTCATTGAGCCCTGCATCTTTTGTCCGCTCGCCTTTTGCTGTATCCACGAGGACAAAACCATCGTGACGCCGGACAAAATGGGTATCAGGATCGCCCATTCCAGCGCCAGCTGCGGCACGTCTGTCAGGTTGATGCCGAAGACGTTGAACTGCTGGCTGAAGGTATCTATCTTATGATAGGTGTCGGGGTCGGTGATCAGCCCGATAATGCTCTGGTCTCCCTCACGGAACGCCCGCAGGACGGCTGAATCGGCATAGCCGCTTTTTACCAGAGATTCCATCGCCGGCAGTTTTGCCGCCGCCGTGGTCAAATTCGTATATAAAGTCGCATCCATCTGCAGAATGAATTTCAGCGGCTGACGGATGACGGTATACAGCGCCATCAAAATCGGAAACTGGATCAGCAGCGGCAGGCAGCCCATCGTCGGGCTGATATTATAATCCTCATATAGCTTCATCATCTCCTGCTGCTGACGGTTTTTATCGTTGGCCCATTTTTTTTGGATGTCCTGTATCAAAGGCTGATAGGCCGACATACGCGCCATGGATTTTTGCTGTTTGATGCTGAGGGGCATCAAAATAAATTTTGTAAGCAGGGTAAAGAAAAACAGGGCGATACCATAATTTTGAAACAGCTGGCAGATAAACTGCATCGGTACGCCGATCAGATAAGTAAGAAGCCAGTCAAACATAAAGTCTCCTTGTCTGCCGCGCAAACGCCGCGGCTGCTTTATTCTCGGTCGTGGTCGTCATTTTTTTCCCGGCCGCGCCATTTTCCTTTGGGCGGCACAGGGTCATAACCGGGTCTTCCAAAGGGGTTACAGCGTAAAATACGCCAGACAGCCAGTAAAAGCCCTTTGAAAAGGCCGTGTACGCGCAGGGCTTCCAGCGCGTACTGGCTGCACGTGGGACGAAACCGGCAGTGCGCGCCGGTAAGAGGAGAAATAAACTTTTGATAACCGCGGATCAGCCAGATAAAAGGGGCGCAGACCAGATGTGAAAACGCCGTCCAAACCTTTTTCAGCATTCTCCCTCGGCCTCCAGCACGCCTGTTTCAGCCAGCTGACGGCGCATCACCCGCGCCACCTGCCAGCTTTTCTTTTTTGCCGTGGCGGCCCTTGCCACAAATACCACGTCATACCCCTGCGGAGGGTTGGGCAAAACCTGGGCCAAAGCCGCGCGTATTACCCGCCGCGCCCGGTTTCGCGCGACGGCATTGCCTATCTTTTTGCTGGAGGTAATACCCACCCGAAAGGGACCTGTCCTTTTTTTTATGGCGTAGGTGACCAGACAGCCTCCTACGCAGCTTTTCCCGCGGGAATAGGCCCGGTGAAACTCACCGTTGCGTTTGAGGGTTTTATAGCGCATAAAAGCCCCCTAATTGAAAAATAAGGCCACCGGCGAAGTGGCCTTTCTTTTTTTCTTTGAAACCGGTACGCCGGCCGTCCTCATACCGCCAATTTGTTGCGGCCTTTGCTGCGGCGGGCGGCAATCACCTTGCGGCCGCTTTTGCTTTTCATCCGGGATAAAAAGCCGTGTTCACGGGTGCGCTGGCGTTTTTTGGGCTGATAGGTCCTTTTCATCTTTTTCCCCCCTATTGAACCGCCGTTTTTCAGCGGCATAGTCACATTTTTTAAGAATACGTTTTACAGCGTCAAACTCTGCCCTAAAACGTATAGCCTTGCAGTCTATTAGTATACCTTACTTTCCTTTTTTCTGTCAACCTTTTTTGCCGGTTTTTTATTTTTCCATATATTTTTTTGTATCATTTCTTTTGCCGCGGGTCTCAAAAAACTTCTTATATATAATAAAGGTGTACAGAAGCCAAATTTTATGCTTA